>NZ_QSBB01000011.1:0-59454 GCF_003465595.1 Collinsella sp. AF05-9 | reverse complement strand
ACCGGGAGTAGCGTCGAAGGTTGACAAAACTATAGGAACACCCAACGACTAGTCATTGGGGACGTTCTTCAACGACTAGTTGTTGGGGACAGTCTTTGCCAAAGGCCCCGTTGGGCGAGATGTCGAACGGGAAGGTGCCGCAGCGATTGAACGCGGCGATGAACATGCGAATGGCGTTGGACGGCGTGGTGCCCACGAGCTGGGTTGCCGCCGCGAAGGCCGCCTTTTCCTCGGGCAAGACCTTCGCGACAACCGGGGTCATGTGTTCTGCCATGGCGCTTCCTTTTTGAAACGACGGTGGTGCGGATAGATGCGGGCCACGCGGCTGGGCGACGGGCTGTGAAGGCAACCCGATTGGCCCGCATCCGGAGTTTGTTTCTGCGGCGTTGGTATTACTTAGTATTCTTAAGTATTACCCCGCAGATAGAATACCACACCCGACCCCATGGGGACGGAGGAAAACGGATCATTTTGTTGCTGAGTTAGTATTTAGAGCGTGATGATGTCCGAGATATCGAGGGCCTGAGCGTCGGAGGCGTCGTGTGTGGCGAGTAGGAGCGTGCGACCGTCGAGCAGATCGAGCACGACCTCGGCGCACACATCGCGCGCCGCGACATCCAGGCCGGTAAAGGGCTCGTCCAGAATCACCGCGCCGCCCGGGCACAGCAGGGCTCGGGCGATCTCGACGCGACGGCGCTGCCCGCCCGAGAGCTCGGCCACACGAGCATGTACATCGATCCCCGGCACTAGCAGGCGCAGCAGGGCTGTGGCACTCGAGGCATCCGCACGCGCATCGGCGCACACCAGCACGTTATCCAGCGCCGAGGCGGACTCGACCAAGCGCGCGTCCTGAAACACCATCGAGCACGGCGCACACTCCCCCGCTGCCAACGAAAGCAGCGTCGACTTGCCCATGCCCGAGGCGCCCATCACACAGATACGCCCACCCGCGGGCACGTTGAGCACCAGTCCGTCGAGCGCCGGCGCCCAGGGCGCGCGATCGCCCACGGCAAGCGCAAGCTCCGCTGCAGCGCCATCGCCCGCAGCCCTCGCACGCCCGCGAGCGCCGCGCCCATGCGCACGCACGGCCACGCGCCACGCCACGGGTCCCGAAACCCGCAGCAGCCACACCAGCACGCGCTCACACGCCCACGAGGCGGCAACGACCAGCACGGTCCACGCCAGCAGATCAGCCGTCTCGATCAAAAGCTTCGCCTGATAGATGCGCTCACCCACGGTGCCCACCGCCATGCCGATGAGCTCGGCTGCCACGCCGGCCTTCCAGCTCATGCCAATCACGGCACGCGCACACGAAAGCACAAACGGCAGGACTTCGCGCCAGGTATGGGCGCAAAACAGTCGCCAGCCGCGCACGCCATGCAGACGGAACATCTGCTCCAGCGGTTTATTCACCTGTGCCAAGCCCTCGGCCAGCGAAAAATACACGCCCGGCAGCGCCATCAAAAAGACTGCCGCGATGCTCACGCGCGCCGACCCCAGCCAGATTAGCAACAGGACCACCACGCAGGCGACCGGTGTCGCCTTTATAAACGACAGCGCCGGAGCCACCAGGTGCGCAAACGCCCGCGAACGTGACGAAATCCCGGCAAGCACACCAACACACACCGCGGCAAGCGCCAGCCCGCCCAGTATCCGCGCGCCCGAGCCCGCCAAAATCGCCCAGGTACCGCCATCGCACACCAGGCGCAGAAGCGCCAAGGCAACAGCACCCGGCCCCGGCAAGATCAGCGGCTGCGCCACCAGCGACGCCGCAAAGATCCACACGGCAAGCCAAAAGGCGGCGACGGCACCCACTGCCGCCACCGCCTTCGCACGCTCAGTCATGTGTCGAGCAAACGCACGCACGGGCTACTCCATGTAGTAGAAATCGTCAGCCGGAAGTTTACCACCCACGGCACTCGCGTCCGCGTCGGACAGCACCTGAAGATACCCGCTAAGTGCCGCCTTCATATCCTTGCCCGTCTGGCAGACAAGCATGCACCCGGGAATCGCCTTCTCGGCGATCTTGGCGTTGTCCACGATGCCGGCATCGACCACGGCCTGTGCCCAGTCTGCCGGCGCCGCATTGACAGCCTTAACGCTCGCCGCATGGCAGCTCAAGAACTCCGCAACGGCCTCGGGATGCTCCTCGGCAAAGGCACGGCGCACCACGGTCACGCCCGTCAGCAAACGGGAGCCCGTGTCACCCGCGAGCTCGTCCCACACATCGGTCAGGCTCACCGGTGCCGACAGCTTGCCCTCGCTCTTGGCGATGGCAGCGGTCTTGAATGGCTCCGGCAGCACGCCCACGGCGGACGGGTCGGCAAGCAGGGCCGACAGCACCTCGGTGGGTTCGCTCTTAAACTCAAGCGCCACCTGGCCGGTCAGGCCCGCGCGCTCCAGCAGGTAGTTCATGACGTACTCCGGCGTGGTGCCCTTGCCCGTCATGTAGACGGTATGGCCCGCCAGATCGCCAAACGAGGCCACACTCGCGTCGCCCGTCACAACGTTCAGCACGCCCAGCGTGTTGATGTCGATGACCTGCACCGCGCCCTCGGTCTTGTTGTAGAGCACGCTCGCCACGTTGGCCGGCACCAGGGCAATGTCGACATCACCCTGAATGACCTTGGGCACAATCTCGTCGGCGGCAGTGTTGATCGCAAAGTCGAACTCGTTGTCCGTCTCGCCGTTTGCGGCCTGGTCCATAAACTGCACCAGGCCAATCGAGGTCGGTCCCTTGAGCGAGGCGACGTGCACCTCGACCGACTCTGCAGCAGCACCGGCGCCGTCCGCGGCAGCCGAGCCCGCGGCGGACCCGGCACCGGCAGCCCCGCCGCCACAGCCCGCGAGCACAAGCGACAGGGCGCCCACGGCGAGCGCCGAGGCAAACCCCCGGCGCGACATCTCAAAATCAAACGCGCGCATCGTTAGCACATCCCTTCGTTAGGCATCGTCCAGGCGTGGTGGTCAGTGTGCAGCAACTCCTCGGCCAGCGGCGAGAGCGGCGCGCCCAAGAACTCGCGATAGCATGCCTGAACATCGGGATTCTCGTGCGAGAAGCGAATGTCCGCTGCCGCATCGAGGCCCCAAAGAACCTGACCACGCTCTGCCGCCAGCTCGCAGCCGTCATGGATGGGCTGGCCACCGCCACCGACGCAGCCGCCCGGACACGCCATGACCTCGACGAAGTCATAGCTCGCACGGCCGTCGCGAATCGCATCGAGCAGGCGGGCGGCGTTGCCCAGCCCGTGCGCCACGGCGACGCGCACCTTGGTGCCATCGATATCGGCCATGGCTTCCTTCCAACCGTCGAGCCCACGCATCTCGGTAAAGAAGTCGGCATCGGGATTCTTGCCCGTCACCAGGTAATATGCCGAGCGCACGGCGGCCTCCATCACGCCGCCCGTGGCGCCAAAGATCACACCCGCGCCCGTGCCAAAGCCCAGCGGCGTATCGAGCGGCTCCTCAACCAGCGTATCCACGCTCACGTGGTTCGCGCGGATCATGCGCACCATCTCGCGCACCGTCAGCGCAACGTCAACGTCGGGCGTGCCGTCCTCGCCCACCATGCTCGGCAGCGCGCACTCGGCCTTCTTGGCCGTGCACGGCATCACGGACACCACAAACAGGCGCTCGGGCTCCACGCCCAGCACCTTGGCGTAGTAGGTCTTGGCGATGGCGCCGAACATCTGCTGCGGCGACTTGGACGTGGACAGGCTATCGACAAACTCCGGATAGCGTGCCTTTACAAAGCGTACCCAGCCCGGGCAGCAGCTCGTGAACATGGGCCAGCCGCGGCTGTCGCCCTCGCCCTTGGCGGCCTTACCCAGGCGCTCGAGCAGCTCGGAGCCCTCCTCCATAATGGTGAGATCAGCCGAGAAGTCGGTGTCGAACACGTACTCAAAGCCCACGCGGCGCAGCGCGCAGGCCAGACGCTCGACGGTAGCCTCCTCGCGTGAAATGCCGAGCTCCTCGCCCCAAGCGCTACGCACGGCTGGCGCGATCTGCACCAGCACGATCTTGTCGGGATCAGCGAGAGCGTCGAACACGGCCTCGGTGTCATCGCGCTCGCGCAGCGCGCCCGTGGGGCAATGCGTGATGCACTGGCCGCATGCGACGCAGTCGGTCTTGCCGATCGGCGCGCGCCCGCGGGTGCCCACGGCGGTGTGCGTGGCGCGGTTGGTCAGGTCCCAAATCCCCAAGCCCTGGACGCTCTCGCACACCTTGATGCAGCGCATGCATTTAATGCACTTGTCGTTGTCGCGGATGATGGGAAAGTCGAAGTCCCAGCCCTCACCCGCCAGATGCTTCTGGTAGGGCAGATAGAAAATGCCCAGGTCGTTGGCGATGGCCTGCAGGTTGCAGTTACCGCTGCGCACGCAGCTCGCGCACTGCGCATCGTGCTGCGACAGCAGCAGCTGCACGTTGGTGCGACGGGCCTCGCGCGCCTTGGGGCTGTTGGTGTGGACCACCATGCCGTCGAGCACGTAGTTGTTGCAGGCGGCAACCAGCTGGTCGCAGCCCTCAACCTCGACCACGCACACGCGGCAGCCGCCGATCTCGTTTAGATCGCGCAGATAGCACAGGGTGGGAATCTGGATGCCGACGGACTTGGCTGCGTCCAGGATCGTGGTGTGCTCGGGCACCACGACCTCGCAGTTATCGATAGTGAGCTTGACCATGTTGTGCGCTCCGTTTTCGGTGTTGTCGCTGACAGTGGTTTTGTTGGGCTCTACCATTCCAAGTTCCTCCCTCCGCGGAACGCACCAAAGCCAAAGTGGTCGCAGCGCAGGCAGCGGCTCGCCTCCTGGCATGCCTCCTGTTCGGTAAGACCCTGCTCGACCAGATTCCAATCGTGAATACGCTCGCCCGCCTCGCGCTCGCCCAGCTCGCAGCGGCCGCACTCGTGCTTACCCTTAAACTGGACGGTCGGCAGTTCGACCTCGAGTTTGATCTTGTGATCAAAGCCCAGGTAGCGGTCGATGTTTGCCGAGGCCACGCGGCCGGCGTTGATAGCGCGGATAACGGTGGCGGGGCCGGTCTGGCAGTCGCCGCCGCTAAAGAGACCATCGAAGTTGGGCACGGCGCCGTCCGAATCGGTGACGACGCAGCCCCACTTGCAGGCAATGCCCATCTCCTCAAACGGCTTGGAATCGATGTCCTGGCCAATGGCCACAAACACGCGCTCGCAGGGGATGATGCGTTCGGGCGTGGCGGCGGCACGCGGGGCCGGGCGACCGCGGCGGGGCTCGCCGATAATCTGTGGCTGCACGCGCAGGCCGCACACGCGACCGTCCTCGCCGGTCTCGATGGCGAGCGGGGCCGTCAGCTCCAGCACCTCGCAGCCCTCGGCCTGGGCGCCGGCGATCTCGGCGTCCTGGGCCGTCATGTCGCAGATGCGACGGCGGTAGACGATGCTCACCTTTTCGGCACCGCAGCGCACGGCAGAGCGGGCAACGTCCATGGCGACGTTGCCGCCACCGATGACGCATACGCGCTGGCCACTCAGATCGGGCAGCTCATCATCGCCAATGGCGCGCAGCATCTTGACGGCCGACTCCACGCCGAGCGCCTCTTCGCCCGGAAGGCCGAGCTTCTTATCGCTGTGGGCGCCAATGGCCAGGTAGACGGCATCGAACTCGTCGCGCAGGCGGGCAAGCTCCTCGCCGTTGACGGAGTGGTCGAGTTCCACGTTGATGCCGGCGCTCAAGATCCAGTCGATCTCGGCCTGCAGGCGCTCGCGCGGCAGACGGTAGCTGGGAATGCCGTAGCGCAGCATGCCGCCCAGGTGGTGGCGCTGCTCAAAGATGGTCACCTTATGGCCCATCACGGCCAGGTAGTAGGCACAGGAAAGGCCGGCCGGGCCGCCGCCGATCACGGCGACGCGCTTGCCGGTGTTGTCCACTACATGGGGCTTGTGGTCGTTGAGGTCGCTGTGCTCAACGGCAAAACGCTTGAGAGCGAGGATGTTCATGGGGTCGTCGACCATGCCGCGACGGCAGTGCATCTCACAGGGGTGCTCGCATACCAGGCCGCAGACGAGCGGCAGCGGGTTGTTTTTGCGGATGACTTTGACGGCGTCGGCATAACGGCCGGCCTCGACCAGCGAGATGTACCCGGGAATGTCGACGTGCGCCGGGCAGCCCGATACGCACGGAACGCGTGCCTCGCGGTCAAAGCCGCAGGAGTGCTCGCGAATGTGGTGCTCAAAGTCGTCGCGAAAGCCGCGAATGGCGGTAAGCGCCATGGCGCCGGCCTCGTAGCCGATGGCGCAGTCGCTCGAAAGGTAGATGGTGCGGGCGGTGCGCTCAATCAAGTTGAGCGTGGACTCGTCGGCGCGGCCCTCGAGCACATCGGCGAGCAGATCGCTCAGCGCGCTCAGGCCCACGCGGCAGGGTGTGCACTTGCCGCAGCTCTGAGTGGAACACAGGTTGACGAGCGCTGCCGTAAACTCAACGGGACACGGGGCGAGCGAGCTCACCGCCAAGCGGCGTCCGAGTGCATCGTGCAGGTCGTCCATGACGGCCTGGGCGTGGCTGCGTTCCATTACATGCAGTCGAGCCATAAGATCCCCTCTCACATGGCAGCCCGGAGGCGAGGCCGGGCGAAGTTGCTACATGCAACACACTGACCTAAAAAGTTGTTAGGTCTCCACGCGGTTCGGCAGGCGGTATAAAACGCGGCCCTCAGCGGTGCTAAACACCTTTACCGCAGATAAATGCCATATTTGATAAAACGCGTTACCAAATGACAATGCCCCGCCCACGCAATCACGTGGACGGGGCATTGCTCCAGGTATGCGGTCAGCGACCCTGTTGCTTTTACTTAAGCTCGGGCCAGAAGTCCTTGTTGGCCTCGATCATGTCGTCGAGAACTTCCTTGGCGACCTTCATCGACGGCACGGTCTTGTTCAGCGTAAAGGCCTTGAGTGCCTTCTCGTACGAACCCTCGATCGTAGCCTCGACCACGAGCTTCTCGGAGTTCAGCTGCTGCATCATGAGACCCTGCTGGAACAGCGGGATGTTGTCGCGGCTGATGACCTCGGGGCCATTCTTGCCAATGTAGGCAGGCAGCTCGACCATAGCGTCGTAGGGCATGTTGGGGATAGCGCCCTTGTTCTCGCAAATGACCAGGAAGCGCTGCTTGGTGTCGTTCTTCAGAGCGATAGCCAGATCGGCAATCCAGTCGCCGTGGCTGCCCGCGTAGAACGTGCTCTCGTCGATCTCGCCCGTCTTCTCGTAGTGGTCGATGCCGTCGAAGAGGTTCTTCTCGCGCGTCTCCTCAACCTCGTTAGCTCGGGTGCGCTCGGGGTTGGAATGCTCGACGAACTCCTTCTGCTGCAGGTAGTAGTTCAGATACGTGTTAGGCAGGTACTCCGGGAAGCACTCCATGATCTCGTACTCGCCCTTCCAGACGTAGTACCAGCTGCCCTTGGTGTGGCGGTTCTGCTCGGGGTGCTCGTCAGTGGCCTCCTCGGGCTTCTTGGACATCAGCGAGCCCATGCCCTTGAGGTACGAATCGGGCAGCAGAATCTCGTGCTCCTTGATGTACTCGCGCAGCTGCGGGAGCACCTCCTCGCCCTTGTGGCGAATCGAGGTGAACCAGCCAAAGTGGTTGAGGCCAAAGTAATCGTACTCGACATCCTTCTTGTCGATATCGAGTGCGGCGCAAACCACGTCGATGATCGCGATCGGCATGTCGCAGATGTTGATGATGCGAGCGTTGGGACGCAGCACACGGCAGCCCTCGGAGACGATGGCAGCAGGGTTGGAGTAGTTGAGAATCCAGTAGTCCTTCTTGGCGTACTTCTCGACGTCATCGATCAGCTCGACCATGGGGAAGATGGTGCGCATGCCGTAGGCAAGGCCGCCGCAACCGCAGGTCTCCTGGCCCACGCAGCCATGGCGCAGCGGAATCTTCTCGTCCTGCTCGCGCATGGCGTAGCCGCCCACGCGCATCTGGGCAAACACGAAGCTCGCGTCGGTAAAAGCCGTCTCCTTGTCGGTGGTCACCGTGAGCTTGATGTCCAGGCCGAGGTCCTCGTGCAGAATCCAGTCCACGAGCACGCCGATCTTGCGCTGGCGCTCCTCGTTGATGTCGTACAGACGAATCTCGTCAACGTCGAGTTCGTCCTTGCGCAGAGCGATGGACTTGACGATGCCAGGGGTAAAGGTGGATCCGCCACCACACAGAGTAATGATCATTGTTTACTGCTCCTTCTCAATTGCGTTTTCGACCTTGTCGCGCATCTCGGCGACCTTCATGCCAAAGATGATCTGGATATTGTTGCCGTTGCGGTTGATGCCGCTGTTGGGCACGTGGTTGATGAGGTTCTCATCGATGAGGTCCGGGTTCTTAACGTTCACGCGAAGACGCGTAAAGCAGTTCTCGAGCTCCTCGATGTTGTCCTTGCCGCCAAGACCTGCGACCAGGTCGGCAATACCTGCATCGACGCCCTCTGCGGGAGCTGCGGCAACAGCGCCCTGCTTCACCGCGACAGACGCGGCGGCCTCGCCCTCGGCAACGGACTCGGCGAGCTCGGACTCCTCCTCGCGACCAGGCGTGTGGAGGTTGAGCTTCTTAATAAGGAAGGTGAAGAGGAAGAAGTACAGAGCGGCGTTGACGACTCCAAGCACCAGCATAACCGGCCAGTTGGTCTTGTCGACACCGAGGACCAGGTTGGAAACCACGATGTTGATGATGCCGCCTGCAGTCGAAGCGGGCACGGAGAGGACCTTGAGCAGGACCAGGAAGATACCGGAAAGAACCGAGTGAACGACAAAGAGCACGGGAGCGGCGAAGACAAAGAGGAAGTCCATGGGCTCGGTGACGCAGGAGAGCACGGCGGTGATGATCAGCGGGATGATAACGGCCTTGGTCTTATCCTTGTTCCCCTTGTAAGCGGTGAAGATAAAGGCGAGACCGATACCGATGTAGGGCCACAGGTTGTTGAAGGTGTAGCTGTTGAAATACGTGCTATCGGAGAAGGGCTGGCCCGTCATTGCCATCTCGGCGACACGGATGGGATAGGCGCCGGCGATAACCTGATCGCCCAGCGTCAGGGTGCCGCCCACATCGGAGAACTGGAACGGGGTGTAGATGAGGTGGTGCAGACCGGTGGGAACGAGCAGCTTGTTGAGCATGCCGTAGATGAACAGACCGATGTTGCCCGACTCCTTAATGATGCCGGCAACGGAGGAGATGGCACCCTGAACCGGAGGCCAAACGATGCAGAAGCCAGCGCCCATGATCCAGGAGATGATGATCATGATCAGGAACGGGAAGCGAACGCCCGAGAACATCGAAAGGGCAATGGGGAACTGCTTGTTCGAGTACTTGTTGAACACGGCACCGGTGATGCAACCAAGAATGATGCCGCCAAACACGCCGGTATCGAGCACCTGAATGCCCATAACGGTGCTCTGGCCGGTTCCGGTAAGACCGAGCATGCCGCTCGCTTCGGCAAGAGAGCCGGTGGCGTTGAGCACGATGTTGTTAGCCTGCAGGAACAGGAAGAACGACATCAAGGCAATCAGCGAAGCATGGCCCTTGTTCTTCTTTGCCATGGCGCCGGCGATGCCCACGCAGAACAGAATCGAGAGGTTGTTGATGATAAACATCAGCGACTGATAGACAACGGCGCCCACAAGCTGGAACGGACCGGAGCCCAGCACAGGGATCACGGCGCAGATGGTCTTGTTGGTCAGAATAATGCCCACGATGAGCAGAATGCCGGCAACCGAGAGATACATCATCGGCTGAACGATTGACTTCGCGAACACCTCCAACGGCGCTTTGAAATTGAACTTCTTTTTTGCGGTCATAGCGGTACTCCCCTTCCTTTTCCGCAAATTAAGACAGATGTGCCCTGGACAAGACCGTGAGCCTTGCCTTATATCAATCGATGTGTGGGCACGTTATGCCTAGAGACCAGGTTCTCCAAGCAGGTTAACAATGTGGTACGCGAGATAACTCTTCTCGGCATCGGTAACGACAACGTTATAGGTAGACGACAAGTGGGCGGCTATGGCGTCCGCGCACGAGAATGCGCACGGATACTTAGTTTCATCGATTCGGAACAGCGCGTCGCCATTGATTTGCCCGGCCGCGGGGTCAAGCGCCCGCTGTGCGAAAAACTGCAGGTGGCGGACGAAACGCTCATAGGGCAGCGAGGTGTCATCGAGGGTCGTAGCATAGCGCTCGGAAACAATCGTGAGCACGTCGCGAACAAGCTGGACCGAGATGATGAGACGGTCGGAGCGTTGCGGCATGGTGGCGTTGACGATATGCAGCGTAATAAAACCCTGCTCTTCTTCGCTCATCTGGATGCCCATATACTCCTTGACAATCTGCAGCGCACGGCCCGCAAGCGCATACTCCTTGCGATAGAACTGCTGGATCTCGAGCAGCAACGGATTCTCGCAGGGGACGCCCTTGCGCTCGCGCTCCAAAGCAAGGCTGATATGGTCTGCGAGAGCAATGAGAATCTTGTCGTTGATATCAACATTGAGCTCTCGACGAAGCATCTGAACGATGTCCTCGGCAATCACGAGGTTGACGGTGGGAATGGACTCCAAAAGATGTGCCAAGCGGTCGATCGTACGCGAATCCTGAGAAGTGCCCTCCTGCAGTGCATAGGTCTTTTCGACCGATGCTTCATCGACAGCGTCGCCGGCATGACGGCCAAAGCAGAGGCCTCGACCGATGACAATGAGCTCGGAGCCATCGTCCGAAGTGACCATTGCGACGTTATTGTTGAAAACTCGCTTGATAACCACGGTACCCACCACAAGAATTTACTCGGAAAGCCAGACGACAGGCTCTTTAACAGCAACAGGGCCGGAAGCGTGCTCACGAAGAGTCGAGTTCTCCGAACGCTCGCACACGATAACGAAGACCGTGGGATCGAAGCCGGCGGCGCGGACCGCGTCGAAATCGACCTCAACGAGGGGCTGGCCCGCGTCGACATGGTCACCCTGGGCAACAAGCGCATGGAAGCCCTTGCCCTCAAGTTTAACAGTGTCGATTCCGATATGCAGCATCACCTGAGCAGAGCTGTCGTCGGACATGATGCCCAGTGCATGCTCGGTCGGGAACAGCGCCGCGACGGTACCGGAAACAGGAGCGCACACCGTTCCCTCTTGGGGAACCACGGCAACGCCATCGCCCACGGCACGGCTGCTAAAAGCGGGGTCATTGGTATTTTCTAGATGAACAAGCTCGCCGGAAACAGGAGCGAGGATTTCGAACTCGGAAGTTGCAGTCTTCTGCTCATCCGAACCGCCCATCAGGCGAGAAAAGAAACCCATGGTGGCATGTCCCTTCATAAATATAGCCCAACCAAAATCAAGCGAATGCGTCCATAGAGACACATCCGTTCAAAGACTTTGGTTAGGCCCACGTCCGAGGGACTCGGTAACCTTCCGCATTTCTTTTTACGGGAGCTATTGTAGACAAGCCCAAAGCCAGAATAGTCATTATGACCGGTGAGCGGTATTTTTTCTTCGATAAACGGTATTTAGGCAGCACTTGGGGACGTTCCTTTTCTGCCGGCACTCGGGGACACTCCTCACTCTGGTGCATTGGGGACAGGTTTGTTTGCACCAGGTTGGTGCAGATTAACCTGGCCCCATTGCACCAATTTCGTATGCGCTAGACAAAGAGCTCGCATTCCTTCCGCACGACGCAAACCTTGCTCAGCATCTGGGAAACAGCGGATAGCTTGTTGGGATCAAGCTTACGAGCGCCTCGCGGGCATACGGCAATGCAGCGCATGCAGGAGATGCACGCCTCGCCAGCTGCTCGTTTGGGGTCACCCTTGTCGATAGCACAAACGGGGCACGCCGCGGCGCATGCACCGCAGGAGACGCAATCCTCTGTTGCCTCGGGTGCCATGCGGTGACCTCTGGCTTGTTTATAAGGACGATTGCCGGGAATAGAGGGCTCGGATGCATCCTCAGCCAACAGCTTTTGCTGAATTTGCTGCGCAAACTCTGCGAGCTGCGCCGCATCCTGCGCATCCGGACGACCGGCAGCAAACTGTCGCGCAATGGAATGTTCTGCAATGGCTGCAACTGCCGCGATTACCTGGAATCCCGCATGCTTCGCAACGTCCTCCAGCTCTACGAGCGTGTCCTCAAACGCGCGGTTTCCGTAGACGCACACCAGAACGGCCCGCGCTCCGTTGCCGTGAACCATGTTCAGTCGGTCGACCGCCACGGCAGGGACTCTGCCGGCATACGCTGGCACGGAGATAACAGCCACGTCGTCCTCAGTCATCGAGACAGCGCTGAAATCTAGCCCGCTATCGGTCAGATCGACGGTAACGGTCTTTTTGTCCAGCGCCCCGGCCACAAGGCCAGACACCTTCCGCGTTCCGCCCGTCGGACTAAACACAATTTCGAATACGCTCATCGAGGCACCCTCCCCCCTACGCCTGGCAACGCGTCAAGCCGTTTTCACATTCAGACAGAGTATACGGCGCGTGGGATCCCCGTTTTGGTGCACCAAACACCCCAATGCGCCCACCCTGCGCTGTCTGCCTCTTCGTTTTGTATAAATTACGGTACAGATTGTATATATTTACGGGATATCGCCGCGTTCTCCTGAGGTACCCCATCCTGGCCCGTGCAAAAAACGGAGTATTCTGCAACGTGACCGCGCCAGCACCGCCGCGGGTGGGCAAAACTGTAGGGCGCCGTATCGTTCTAAGTCCCGACATGGCGAGAATGACGCGCCCCTGCTCCGGAAAACGGCGAAATCTGACTCGGAACGCTCGCTAGGGATATCCGAAGGCCACCGTTGGCGACGTCGAATCATATGCAGACAACTCGAACTGCAGAATACTCCAAAAAATGCACGGCGCACCCCATAGGACCCATTGCTGCATGGCGGAAAATAGGTCCTCAGCATCCCCCAGATGCATTCCCGAGAAAATCACGTTTGAATTAGCGATGGACACGGCAAACAAAAGGGCCCGAGCGTTGTTTGCTCGGGCCCTTAGCTTGTCTCACGCTAGCGCGCGATGCGCATCTTACTTGCGCTTGCCGCCGCCGTCACCGGGGCGACGGGAGCTGCCGCCGCGCTTGCCACCACGGCTGTTGCCATAGCTGCCACGGTTATCGCGACCGCCGGCACGGCCGCCACGGGAGCCGGTCTGGTTGCCGCCACGCCCGCCACGATAGCCGCCACGACGCTCCTCGCGGGTATCGTCGTAGTTGCGCCAGTCATCGCGACGATCGCGGCTGGCACGCGGGTCACGACGATCGCGCGACTCGTTAGAACGACCAGCGCCGCCGCGGCCGCCATTGCCGCGAGCACCCTCGCGACGCTCGCCGCCGCGGCTACCGCGCTCTTCAAAGCGCTTGCCGCCACGGGACTCGCCGCCGCGGGTGCTACGCTCACCACGGCCCTCGCCGCCGCGGCGCTCGTCACGGCCACCGCGCTCGTCATCACGACCGGAACGACGGTGGTCGCCCGCACCGCGCTTGCCACCGCGCGAACCGCGGTCCTCGTCCTCGCGCTCGACACGACGACGGCCACCGCGATCCCCATCCTCGCGACGGCGGCGATGCGCCTCGCCCTGGAACTGCTTGGCACGACGCTCGGCACGGTTACCGCGCGGGGCCTGCTCGACGGCAGCGGCACCGCCGCGCTCCTCGGCAGCTACCTCGCGGGCCACGCTCTCAACAGCCTCGTCTACGCGAGCCTGAACGCCCTCGCGCACGCGGGTCTTGCCGCCGCGCTTGGGACGGCTCGGACGCTCGCCGTCGCCGCGGCGCTCGTCGCGACCGCGGTTGGAACGACCGGCAACATCGCCGTAATCGTCGCCGTTGCGCTTGCCGTCGCGACGCGCCTGCTCAAGCTTCTTCTTGCTCTTGGACTTGCCGCGCTTGGTCTTCTTCTTCGCCTTAAAGGCCGCAGGGTCGCGCTCGGGATCAACCGCGGGCGGGTTGGGACCCACGTGCAGGTCGCCGGCCTCGTAGATGTCGGCGGTCTTGTCCATGAGCTTCTCGATCTCGTAGAACTCGTCCACGTCCTGCTCGGTCACAAACGTGATGGCCCAGCCCAGCTCGCCGGCGCGGCCCGTACGGCCAATGCGGTGGATATAGTCAGTCGGCTCGGCCGGCACGTCAAAATTCACAACGTAGCGCACGTCGCTAATGTCGATGCCGCGGGCGAGCACGTCGGTTGCCACCAGCACGTCGACGGTGCCGTCGCGGAAGGCCGAAAGGGCACGCTCGCGCTGGGCCTGGCTGCGGTTGCCGTGAATCGCGGCGGCCTTGATGCCCTTACGCTCCAGACGACGGCAGCAGCTGTCGGCGCGGTGCTTGGTGCGCATAAAGACGATAGTGCGCTCCGGACCCTCCTTCTTGAGGAACTCGGGCAGCAGGTTGTTCTTGGCCTCTATGGACACCGGGAACACAAACTGGTCGACGGTGTCGGCGGTCGACGTGGCGGGCGCGATCTCCACGCGAGCCGGGTCGCTCACCAGGTCGGTGATCTCGCCCACGGCCTCCTCGTCGAGCGTCGCCGAGAACAGCAGCGTCTGGCGCTCGGCCGGCGTCTCGCGCACAATGCGGCGGACGGCGGGCAAAAAGCCCATGTCGAGCATGCGGTCGGCCTCGTCGAGTACCAGCACTTTGACCTCGCCCAGGTGGCAGGCACCCTGCTCGATCAGATCGACCAGACGGCCCGGCGTTGCGACCAGGATGTCGCAACCGTACTTGAGGGCAGCGGTCTGGGGCTTGTAGCTCACGCCGCCCACGACGGTCACGGCAACATGGCCGGTGACGTCGGCGATTTTGCTCGCGACCTCGTCGATCTGCTGGGCAAGCTCGCGCGTAGGGGTGATGACGAGCATCACGGGGCCGCGGCCGTTGCCCTCGGGCTTTTTAGCACCGCGACGACGGTTGCGGCCGCTGCGCTCGCGCACAGGCTTGGGCGGAGCGATGTGCTCCAGGTTGTTCATGGTCGGCAGCAAAAAGGCGGCCGTCTTGCCGGTGCCGGTCTGAGCGGCGGCAAGCAGGTCGCGGCCTTCGAGCACCACAGGAATCGAACCGGCCTGCACGGGCGTCGGCGCCGTGTAGCCCAGGTTCTCGATAGCACGAAGCATCTCGTCGGAAAGGCCCAGCTCGTCAAAGGCGGGCAGGCTCTCGGTAGCGGACTCGACGGCCTGGGCAGCATTGGCCTCATCGGCAGCATCGAAGGCAGCCTGGGTCATGGCCTCGCGGGTCTCGTCCAGAATCTCGGCGTCGGTGACGTCGGATACAGAATTACGCATATGTTGTTGTTCCTTATCTGCACGCGCAATGGGCACGGCATGCGGCTGCGCGGGCGTGCTTGGTAGTGCGCTAATACATACAAAAACGGGTGCGCACAGAGAGGACGTTGCTCAGCACGCTGGCGATCGCTTTGGCAGCCCTATCACGCGCCGTCCAGACGCAGCAGCACTAAGCGATGGAGCAGATTCGCCGCGGGTTAGTATACCCGTGCTTCGCATGCCCCCACGTAAACCACAGATGACGAGGCGGACGCGGCGGGCCCGGCTGATTGTCTCAATCTGTAACGGCTGCGAAGCAAAACCGGCCCTAAATGTTACAGAACAAGACAGAGGGGGATTTCCGTCCAGTCCAAACCAAATCTCTCAGTCTTCCTGCAATTTCGAACATGTGGCCTATAATGTTGCTTTGGTTACGCTATATATTGCGCAGCCATTTAATACGTCGCCCACCGGGGGCCATTAATTCCTATCGCCATATTGGCTAGGAAGCAATCAAAGGAGGTATCCGTGGCAGCAGAGACGCCTTGCTCGGTCCTCTATAACGATATTCGCTCGTTCGGCGGTCTTAAACATCTCGAGATCGCCCGAATGCTCATCAATGGAAACTCTTATCTCGGCAGTACCCTGCTCGAGAAATGCTCTTCCAACCGCTCGTATCTCACCCGTTACATCGTCCATCGCGAGCCTGACCAGTGCGCGCCCGCCATCTACAGCGACTTTGCCATCACCACGCTCAATCTTTCCGCGGCAATCTGCAGCAAGCTCGGCAGCGGCGAGTCCGCCTATCAGGCAATCGCCGAGCACTATCGCGGCCCGGCCGCCAACGAAATGATGTCGGCTCTCGCCAGCTACAAGTTGGACAGCCGCCTATATGCAAATGCCCTCAATCGCATCGACAACTTTGACGGCAATGCCGTGCGCGAGAAGAGTACGCTTTACCTTATGCTCTTTGTGGCAACGGGGGCGCTCGCTGACCCCATCCAAGGCGTGGCCACCGTCGAGCGCTTTTGCGACAGCAAGACAGGCGGGCACTTTGGCACCACCGAAACTACCGTCGGACGTGGCTTTATGAGC
The DNA here is from genome assembly GCF_003465595.1 of Collinsella sp. AF05-9. Lineage (NCBI taxonomy): Bacteria > Bacillati > Actinomycetota > Coriobacteriia > Coriobacteriales > Coriobacteriaceae > Collinsella > Collinsella sp. AF05-9. Next base: position 43,097 of record NZ_QSBB01000011.1, on the reverse strand, counting down.
AGCCTGGAGCAGCCGCGCACTGTCGCCCCCAACCTCGGTCTGCTCAGAACCCATGCCGACAACTGCGCCGACATGCAAATCCATCCCCTCACACGCGATCCGCGCGGCACGGTAATTGGGTCCTTGCCCAAAACCTCGCCCAGCATCACCGATGTAGGCACCGATGCATCGCGCGAGCATCTCCGCATTTGGCTCGAAGGTGGACGCTGGTACGCCCAGGGCCTTGGATCGACCAACGGCACAGTGCTCGAATCGGGCGCGGGCGACGGCGATATTGTGATTGAGCCGCCGCGCGACCAACGCGAACCCGGCAAGATCTATCCCCCGGTGGAAATCGAAAACAGCGACAGGCTTCACTTGGGTCTCCATACAACGTTTCTCGTTATTGTGGACTAGCGCGGGCGGTGATCGAAAGACGGTCACCGCCCGTCTTTCGTCTACTGCCTTCTACGTCGTAAACGACAATACCCAGCGGTATACGTGGGCAGTGCGGCTATCATAGTACTTTACCGATATCCGCACTGCCCACGTATACGCGCGGCAACCCATGCCAGACAAAGGAACGCCATGGATACTACCGATAGCGCCTATGGCGACAAACTCATCCGTCTCGATACGTTCGATACCGCCGTGGCAGTCGACCCCAGTGCCGAGGACGACGCCAAACGCCGGTTTATGACGCTTATTCTTCAGACGGCATACCGCGACAGCGGCAATATCGGACATGTGCTTCGCGCGACCAACACAAGCGGCGAGGTTTTTGCCGTCAAGCTACTCAAGGACAACGCCATCCTTTCCGGCCAAGCCCCCGACCGCTCCGCCGAGCAATCGGCCGCGCACCTGGCCAACACCGCCGCACTGTTCGAGGAGTACCGTCATCTGTGTACCGTCTCGCACCTGCGCGGATTTCCGCGCGTCTATGGCTACGGATCGTGCGAGGACGACCCGCTTATCCTCATGGAGTGGGTCGAGGGCACCTCGCTCAAACAGGCGCTGCCCTTGCTTCCGCACGACGCCTCGGGCGGGCTGACCACCCAGATGGTCGCCGCCGTCGGAAACGCCGTGCTTCGCGCGCTCTTGATGACCCAAGGCCTTGTGAATCCGGTCGTCCATCGCGACCTGTCGCCTGCCAATATCATGTTCCGCACCACCAGCCGAACGCTCGAGCAGCAGATTGCCGATTGCTCCTTTGACCCCTGCCTCATCGACATGGGCTCCGCGACCATGGCCCTCGGCGACGACACGATCACCCGGCGCGCCGACATCTGGCGCTTTGCCACGCCCGCATACGCCGCGCCCGAAATGCTCACGCAGGATATCGAAGGCATCGCGGCCCTTCGCCGCTCGCCCGCGATCGACGTCTATGCGCTTTCGAGCATTCTGTACCAGCTCTACAGCGGTCGCAAACCGTTCGATGTCGAGTCGACGGGTGCCGCGGCGACCGGCTCGTTCTACCTCATAAAGACCAAGACCAAGCCGGTACCGCTCGAGCCGCGATGCAATGACGACGAAGCGCTCGTCCAGATCATCATGAAAGGCATCTCAGTCGAGCAGTGCGATCGTCCCACCGAGCAGCAGATGCTCGAGGTGCTCTCGGCATACCTCACCGCTGCAGAATCTGAGGACCGCGAGGGCGCAGGAGACGAGGCCGCAATTGATATCGATTCTGGCACGCACCTTAAGGTCGACGTCGCCGGCGAGCGCGCACGAGAGATCCTGGAGCAGGCCCGTCACGATGCCATGACCCGCCGCCGCTTTGTCATCGGCGGCGTCGTTGCAGCCGTTGCGGGGCTCGGCGTTATCGGGGCGGCAACCCATGGCTTTGGCATCCCCGACTACCTGGACGGCATCCGCGGTTCGCTTGACGACTACACCTGGGATCAGCTGCAGGAGATTTCGCTCAAGATTAAGGCGGCGAAGAGCAACGTCGAAGCTCGCAAGATCGCCAAGCGTTATCATCTGCTCGACGACGACGGCCGTATTCCCTACCCGAGCACCAAGCGCGTTACGCTCACCAACGGGCTGGAGGTCGGGGCGCAACTCGTGGGCATTCTTCACGACGACCTGGCGGATACCAACGGCAAGGCCGGTCTGTCATTTATCTTTGACGCAGGTATTGCCGAGCGCGATGCCTCAGAGCACCCGCTCAACGGTGGCTGGGAAGACTGCGAGCTGCGCACATGGCTCGATGAGGACGGCATTAAGCTGCTTCCCAAGGAACTGCAATCGGTTATCAGTCCGGTCAAGAAGATCTCGAACAACGTCGGCGCCACCAAAAGCACTTCGTGCCTGAGCGAGCTGCCCGCGACCCTTTGGCTGCCCGCCATGGTCGAGCTCTGCGGCGGACAGGCGCCCAAGGACTTTAGCGAGGACTGCCATTACCTATCCGGCATCTACAACGGCGAGGGCAAGGAATACCAGCTGTTCCGCGAGCTTAAGGTGAGCCCCTTTACCACGAACAGCATGATGATTCGCCAGTGGAAGGGCAAGGATGTCTGTTGGTGGGAGCGTACGGCGAGCCCCGACACGTCGGAGAACGAGGGCACGCTCTATATGAACCGCGTGGGCGACGACGGCGATGTCTTTAATTACGCCACGTCTGCAAGCAAGCCCGATAAACGGACCTGCGTGATTCCCGGATTCTGCATCTAGGCGGCGGGCGTCTTGCCGTGACGGGACCCCTCCCCGGCAATTGTCTCGATCTGTAACATTAGCTCGGCAGATACAGGTCTAGATGTTACAGAACGAGACAAACCCCAGCCCCGCGAGACAACATCTCAATCTGTAACAGTAAGGGGTCAAAAACCTCTCTTGATGTTACAGATCAAGACATTTGAGTTGGCCGCGGGCGGTCTGTCTCGATCTGTAACAGTTAGAGGTCATATTTGCTGCTAGATGTTACAGATTGAGACATTGAGTTTTCTGCCAACTGTTTGTCTTGATCTGTAACAAATACTCGGTAAAACGGGGTCTAGTTGTTACAGATCGAGACGTTTGGCAGAGACGGCCACCGATTGAGCAGCCACCCTCATCTGTAATGAAAAATCATACATTCCAACTACTACTAGACACCCCCAGGGGGTATGGGTGTATAGTATCGACAGGTTAACAATTCCAATACCGAACCACAGAAAGGAGAAGCCATGGCTCAAGATAAATTCGATGTGGGCGGCATGACGTGCGCCGCCTGCCAGGCGCACGTGGACCGTGCCGTGAGCAAGCTCGACGGCGTCCAAAGCGTCGCGGTCAATCTGCTCGCCGGCTCTATGCTGGTGGACTACGACCCTGCGCAGGTCTCCCCCGACGACATCTGCACCGCTGTCGACCGCGCGGGCTACTCGGCCTCGCCCATCAGCACGGGCACCGACGCTGTCCAAAGCGGAAGTGCGCAAGCCAGGTCCGGCGCCGCCCATATGGAGTCGCCGACCAAAAAGTTGGAGGCCGCCGCCTCCGCCATGCGCACCCGCCTCATCATCTCGATCATCTTCCTCATCCCGCTGTTTTACATAGGCATGGGACACATGCTCGGTTGGCCACTGCCCGGCGTCTTCACCGATCACACCCACAGCATGACGCTCGCGCTCACCGAGCTCGTCCTGCTCATCCCCATCGTCTACGTCAACGACGCGTACTTTATCAACGGGTGTAAATCACTCGCGCACGGCGCGCCCACCATGGACGCCCTCATCGCCGTCGGCGCCACCGCGTCCATTGCCTGGTCGCTCTACGCCATGTTCATCATGGCCGACCAGCTAGCCGCGGGTCAGGTCCACGAGGCCATGATGACGGGCATGGACAACCTGTATTTTGAGAGTGCGGGCACGATCCTGTCGCTCGTCACCGTGGGCAAATACCTCGAGACGCGCAGCAAGTCCAAGACCGGCGGCGCTATCGAGGCGCTCATTGACCTGGCACCCAAGACCGCGACCGTCGTTGCCGAGGACGGTACCGAGGCCACCGTCGACGTCGATGCCATTCTGCCCGGCCAGGTGCTGCGTGTGCGCCCCGGCGAGTCCATCCCCGTCGACGGCGTGGTGCTCGAGGGCAGCTCGGCCGTGGACGAGAGTGCACTGACCGGCGAGTCCATCCCCGTGGAGAAGACCGCCGGTGACACTGTCAACGCGGCCACGGTCAACCGCACGGGCTCGTTTACCTTCCGCGCCACGCGTGTGGGCGCCGATACGTCGCTCGCCAAGATTATCCAGCTCGTCGAGGACGCCAACGCCACCAAGGCGCCCATCGCCCGCATGGCCGACAAGGTCGCCGGCGTGTTCGTGCCCGTGGTGTTTGTAATCTCTGCCGTAACTTTTGTGGCGTGGATGGTGCTGACCAGAAGCATCAACGAAGCGCTTACCTCCGCCGTCGCTGTGCTGGTGATCAGCTGCCCGTGCGCACTGGGTCTGGCCACGCCCGTCGCCATTATGGTGGGTACCGGCAAGGGCGCCGAGATGGGCATTCTGTTCAAGAGTGCCGAGGCGCTGGAGAATCTGCGCAGTGTGGGCACCGTAGTGCTCGACAAGACGGGCACGGTCACCCGCGGCAAGCCTGCCGTGACCGATATCGTAGTAGCCACGCGCGCTGACGGATCGCCCGCCATGAGCGAAAAGTCGCTGCTCAAGCTGGCCGCCGCGTTGGAGCGCTCGAGCGAGCACCCGCTGGCCGAGGCGATTATGGCCGAGTGCGAGGCGCGCGGAATCGTGGCGCGCACGGTCGAGGACTTTGCCGCCGTGCCTGGACGAGGCGTTACGGCGCGCGAGGGGCAAAACGCCATTGCCGCCGGCAACGTACGCCTGATGAACGAGCTGGGCGTTACCGTGCCCGCGGGTCTTGTCGAGCAATTTGCCGCCGAAGGCAAGACGCCGCTGTTCTTTGCCAAGAACAGCGAGCTTGTCGGTACCATCGCCGTGGCTGACGAGGTCAAAGAGACGAGCGCCGAGGCCATCGCCGCACTGCGCTCGCTTGGCGTCGGCGTGCGCATGCTCACCGGCGACAACCGCGTGACAGCCGAAGCAATCGCCCGCCGCGTGGGGCTGAGCAGCGAACAGGTCATCGCCAACGTCCTCCCCGCCGACAAGGAGCGCCATGTGCGCGAGCTGCAGGACGCGGGCGGCAAGGTCGCCATGGTGGGCGACGGCATCAACGACTCCCCCGCCTTGGCGCGCGCCGACGTGGGCCTTGCGATTGGCACCGGCGCCGACATCGCCAAAGAAGGGGCAGATGTGGTGCTCATGCGCAGCGACCTCATGGATGTTGCGCGGGCCATCGAGCTTTCGCGCGCCACGATTCGCAACATCAAGCAGGACCTGTTCTGGGCGCTGTTCTACAACGGCATCGGCATTCCGCTGGCGGCGGGCGTGTTCTTCCCGCTCACCGGGTGGCAGCTCTCGCCGATGTTTGGCGCCGCGGCCATGAGCCTGTCGAGCGTGTGCGTCGTAAGCAATGCGCTGCGCCTACGAACCTTTAAGCCTAAAGTGGCAAAATAGGCTCACCATTAAGTCCATTTAGAACGGGTTTTCCAGGTGCCCGAGATTGACCTGAAAGAGGAGCGACGCGTACTTTGGTACGCGAGCGACGGCTTGAAGGTCAAGGTCGGGTGCCCGGGAAAGCCGACACAACAGAGAGGAATACCAATGCGTTACACGATTAAGACTTCGGGCCTTATGTGCGGCCACTGCGACGCCACCGTCGAGACCGCGCTGCTCAACGTGGCCGGCGTGACCGATGCCGACGCCGATCACGAGACCCAGACCGTCCAGGTGGAGTGCGCCGACACCGTGACCGCCGAGCAGCTCGCTGCCGCCGTCGAGGCCGCGGGCGAGAAGTTCCATGCCCTTTCGGTGACCGCAGCCTAGCGCCGTCGGTAGCATCCGCCCCTATCGATCAGAAACGAGGACCCGCCATGATGGCAGACCATAAATCGGTGACCCGCATGCTCAAGACGGCACGCGGTCAGATCGACGGCATCTTGCGGATGGTCGAGGAGGACCGTTATTGCGTCGACATCTCCACGCAGCTCATGGCCACGCAGGCACTCATCGCGCGCATCAACGCCGATGTGCTCAAGGCGCATATCGAGGGCTGCGTGACTTCGGCAATCGAATCGGGCGACGAAGACCTCAAAGCCGCCAAACTCGCCGAGATCGAACGCGTCGTCGACAAGCTCTCCAAGTAATTGGGGCATTGGGGACAGACTTCTTTGCACCATCTTGGTGTATCGGGGATAGGTACGTTTGCACCATCTTGGTGTATCGGGGATAGGTACGTTTGCACCACCTTGGTGCAGATTAACCTGTCCCCCTTGCTCTAAATCGGGTATAAAGGCGTGCAGCATATCGAACGAAAGGCAATTTGCATGAATGACTTTATGAAGGGCCGCAATGGTGCCGATGAACTCACCATCGTGATGGGTTTTGCCGGCATTGTCATCGCGATGATCGGATCGATAGCCCGAATCCAGTGGCTCAGCTGGATCGCTATCGCCGTCATCGTGATTGGCGTGCTGCGCGGCCTGTCCAAAAACATCGACGCACGTCGCAAGGAGAACGAGGCCTTTGTCGCCGCGACCGCGAACGTCCCCGGCTTGGGCAAGTTCGTCGCCAGCTTGGGCGGTGGAACTGCAGCGGCCAGCACCTCGCGCGCGGCTGGAACGAGCAAGGAAGACTTTGAGCGTGCCAAGCGCACGGCCAAGAAGATGTGGAAGGGTCGCAAGACCACGGCATACCTCAAGTGCCCCAACTGCGGCCAGATGCTCTCCGTCCCCAAGGGCAAGGGCAAGATCCGCGTCACCTGCCCCAAGTGCCACGCCAAGATGGAAACCCGCTCCTAGCGCCCGCACGCGGGACAAATTAATCAGGTTTGTTTGTCCCAAATCTTAAGTATTTGTTCGATAAAAAAGCCGAGGCCTCGTGTTGAGACCTCGGCTTTTTGCATGCGGCAACGGAGCTACACCTTTGTCACACCTATGCCACACCGTCGCGGGCGAGCTCCTCGGCCAGCGCCTCGGCCGGCATGGCCATAATCGTGTCGAGCTCGGCGTCCACCTCGGGAATGCGCTTCACCTTGAGCTTGCGCACCAGATCACCGCGACACATCACATGTATCGGCTCACGCAGGGCGCACAGGTCATCGAGCGGATTCTTGCGCGTCACCAAGATATCGGCGGCCTTGCCGCACTCGATTGTGCCGGTCTCGCCGCCCAGCCCCAGCAGCTCGGCATTGACTTGCGTAGCCGTATGCAGCGCGAAGGCGTTGCTCACGCCCACGTACTTGGCAAAATAGGCCACCTCACGCCACATGTCGTACTGCGTCACGAACGGGCAGCTCGAATCTGTGCCAAGGCCCACCTTAACGCCAGCTTCCAGTGCGGCACGGGCGCTCTCGATGATACCCGAGCACACGATGTCGCCGTTCTTCTTTTGCGTGTCAGTCGAATGGGTCTTCTCCGGATCGAGCAATACAAACGGCAGCGCCGGGCTGATCGTGCAGGTAACGCTGGGCGCACGATCCTCAAGCTGCGTGCCCGCGGCGCCGCTGTACAGCCCCAGGATCTCGGGCGTCATCGGGGCACCGTGCTCGATCGTGTCGACCCCGGCCTCAAGCGCGGCCTTCACGCCCTCGGTGCTCTCGACATGAGCCATAACCGGCAGGCCCACCTCGTGCGCCGCCTTGCACGCCGCCGCGGCAACATCGATCGGCATGCGCAGCACGCCCGGCTCGCCAACTTCGGTCGCGTCGAACACGCCACCCGTCACGAACAACTTGATGACGTCGGCACCACGCGCGTACAAGTCGCGCACCTGTTCGGCTGCCTCGACGGGGCTGTTGGCCACCTGGGCGAACAAGCCCGCGCCGTGGCCACCCGGCACCGTGACGCCCGTTCCCGGCGCTACCAGACGCGGACCCTGATACTTGCCGGCATCGATAGCATCTCGCACGGCGATGTCGGCAAACAGCGGGTCGCCCGCACCGCGCACCGTAGTCACGCCGCTTGCCAGCTGCTGCTGGGCGCTGCCTTTGAGGATGTGGCGAACGATGGCGCGGTCCACGGGATTGTCGAGCTTCTTCATCAGCGCGCCCGCATCACCCGCCGAGACCGGCTTGCCCGAACCGCACAGATGCACGTGCATATTGATGAGACCGGGCATGAGATACGCACCACCCAGGTCGATAACCTCGGCACCTGCAGGCGCCTGCGCCACAGCACTCGGCCCCATCCAGGTGATGACGCCGCGCTCAACAGTCACGGCCATATCGGGTTGCGGCTCCATATGCTCCGAACCATCCAGAATAGTCGCATTGATAAACAACGTGGAACGATCGGCAGATGCCATATCGAGCTCCTCCCTCACGATTAACTTGAACATTTGTTCATTATCACCTAGTCCCGCTGGATTGCTGCAGACGCATCGGTTAACGGAAGGAAGAGAGGATGTGGGGGACGGAATACGTTGCAGTCCCATCCCAGCGGCACTAGGGAAATCTCTCGATCTATAACAGGTACAGGGTTATTGGGCCCCCTGATGTTACAAATCGAGACATTCGGTCGACGTTTCACCGGCTTGTCTCGATCTGTAACAATTACGAGCTCAAACAACCTCTAAACGTTACAGATCGAGACAAAACCTCTCAGCGCCCATACCACTGGCATCTCCACTCCTCAGCCAATTCAACCTGCCGAGGAATACCCGCCAGCCTCATTTTCTCGACTAGCTTCCCCGGGCCTTTGAGTTCGTTAAACGTAAACCGAAGCACCTTATGCCCGAGCATTGTCAGATGAGATTCCCGCTGACGCTCTGCCACGAATGGGTCAACCGACTCCCGACCCTCGCCGCTCTGCAAGGTGTACTTCCCCTTTCCGTCGAGCTCGCCGATGACACACGTCCCGTCCTCGAGCCGCCAAAAATAGTCGACGCGAAACACCTGGCTCGGATCGAGCGGGTCGCGAAACTCCACCTGCAGCTCCGGAACCGGAAAGCCGTACGCAATAAAGAATGCTCGGAACCGAGACTCGCCGCCGTTTTCAGACAGCCCGTCCGCATACGACGCAATCACCTGTGCCCTGCGATACCCTCGCCTGCCCTCGCAATCGGCGCGGAGGCGCTCGCACAAATCCCCACGTGATACGCCTTTCGCCCGCAGTGCAGAATCGGCAATCGCCAACCCGTAGGAGAACGGTGCACGCAGTAGGCAATCCTCCACCGTGCGCCAAAACGACGTCACCTGCACGCCGTCGACTTGTTCAAGTGCGCCCGCCGCCTGCGGACGCAACAGCCGACATCCTGCACTCAGCGGCACCGAGCAACCTGTCTTAACAAGATATCGTGGCCCAAGCAGATCATTCGGCACCTCCAGACCCCACAAAAGTGCCGCGTCATAGCCCCAAAACGCCCAATCGGGATGAAACTCCGCAAGCCCTTTGATGGCCCGCAGCGCTCGCTCCGTCGGCGTCAGCGCATCCCAATCATGTTGAAAGCAGAACAAATACGGCTCGGGTTCCGCGATATCGTCGGTTCCAACATGACGCCGCAGCCACATGAGCTCGGCATTGTCATGCGTTGCGAGCAGCGCACCTTGCTCGGTCGCCTCCGTGAGTCGCGCGAGCATCCTATTCCGCGCCAACGTGTTGCGAGTCGTATGCTTGTGCTTGAAAACGGTATTAGACACTTCCATCACCACCACATCGGACAAATGGACCATCGTCACCGTTGCCTCCACCGACAAACGTCTTGATCTGTAACAAGAAGACCGATTTTTGTACTGTAGATGTTACAGATTGAGACATTCCCCCCAGCCAGGTGCCAAACGTCTCGATCTGTACCAGTAAGACGTTCTCCAGGCCCCTAAACGTTACAGATTTAGACAAACCAGCGGCGCCCAAGCATTCGTCTCGATCTGTAACAGATAGACTGGTTTTTGTCCCCAAACGTTACAGATCGAGACAAAAGGGCAGAAGGCAAGGCAGGCGACAACCGCCCATCCTCTACCCCCATTCCTGTTCGTAGATGTTGAGGGACTTTACGTACCGCCCCTGGGCGCCCATGATGTCGCGGACCAGACGCAAGAAGAAGCTGATGCACGAGGTGTCAAAGCCGTCCTGCAGATCCTCGGGATGCACCGCACCCGGTCCGTCGACCGCCGTGTCGTTCAGGCGCGCGATGTCATACAGGTAGAGCTGTCCCGCCGTAAGCCAGACATCGTCGACGCAGGCGAGGCGCACCGCAATCGCGCCGTCGTTCCAATGCTCCTTCTGCACGATATGCGGGTCGTAGACATCAAAGCGATGATCGGTGCGCGTGTCCTTCAGCACGACCATGCCGGACGCAGGATTCTTGTCCAAAATGCCAAAGCGCGAGAAATACTGCGTGTCGCGTACCCGCTCGAGCCGCTTGAGCGAGGCAGGCGAAAGCGATGCCGGCGGCTCGTCAACATATAGCTCGAGCAGCGTTTTGCCATGGCGATAGGGGCGCTCGAAGAGCAGCCAATCGGTAAACGCCATGTTGTAGGCCATGATTTCGTTTTGAGAAGGTTCCTCGCAATAGCTGAGCCACGGGTCGACGATAATCTCGAACTGTTCGCGTGCCGGCTCCAGGAATTGAAACTTCCGCAGCATCCAAAAGTGAGCCATGTCGGCAATATCGTTGCCGACGGCTTCAGCCAGCTCTGCTCGGTCAAAAGCGTGGTCAGTCATGGCATCCTCCTCAAACTGATGGACCTCAATTTGAGCTTACGAGGAGGGTGGGCAGCCACGACCAGCGCGGGCAAAATAGGCCTCCGACTGCAAACCAGATGCTGACCAAACACTTGACGAAAAGCTTGACCGAAAATGTGCACCGCAACAAAACCGCAGGCAAACATAGACGGCCAACCCGCCCTTTTGAGCCAGATGCCTGCAGCCACCACAGAAACAACAGGTGACCACAGCCCAAGAAGTCGACAAATGAACACCCGCACGTCGACAAACGCGCAAACTGCTCGCAAATCCGCAAGGAGTGTCCCCGAATGCCGGCACAAAAGGAACGTCCCTAACTGTCGGCACTTAGGGACGTTCCTTTTGTGCCGGCAGTTAGGGACAGCCCTTGCCGATTCGATTGTTGAATATCTCCGTGACTACTTTACAGTTCCAGTGCCTCGGCGACTTCGGCTGCGCAGGCCAGGGCATCGGCCATGGCACTCACCACGAGCGAGCTGCCGTTGCGGGCATCACCCGCCACATACACCGGCGCGGCATCCGCGGCGACGCCCTCCGTGCGAGCCGCGAGATGCGAGCCCTCGGCAGCCATCACCGGCAGCGGACGACCAGCGGTGGCAACAGGCACGCTCACCGCATCGAACACACCGTGTTCCGGACCCGTAAAGCCGCAGGCGATGAGCACCAGCTGCGCCGGCACCTCGTGCTCGGAGCCCGCGATGCGCTCGGACTTTCCCGCCGACCAGTCCAGATCGACCACGCGCAGGCCCGCGGCCGCGCCCTTCTTGTCCAGCAGCACCTCGAGCGTATCCACGCCCCAGGCACGCATCTCACCACCCATCGCAGCGATAGCCTCCTGCTGGCCGTAATCGGTCTTCTTAACGTTGGGCCACTGCGGCCAGGGGTTGCTCGCCGCGCGCTTATCGGGCGCAGCTGGCAAGAACTCAAACTGGCGCACGCTGCGCGCGCCTTGGCGCACGGCGGTACCCACACAGTCGTTACCGGTATCGCCGCCGCCAATGACCACAACGTCCAGGCCACGCGCATCGACCGCGGGCTCGCCGCCGTCGAGAACCGACACGGTCGAAGCCGTCAGATAGTCCACGGCGTACACCACGCCCGGGGCGTCCACGTTCGTAGCCGAAAGACCGCGCGGGGCACGGGCGCCAGCAGCCACCACGGCGGCGTCAAAGTCGTCGAGCCTGGCGGTAACCTTGGGATCGCTCACGTCGGCGCCCAGCTCGAACACAATACCCAGCTCGCGCATGAGCGCCACACGACGCTCGACCACAGACTTCTCGAGCTTCATGTTGGGAATGCCGTACATGAGTAGGCCGCCGGGGCGGTCGTCGCGCTCAAACACCGTCACGCGGGCACCGCGACGTGCAAGCTCCCATGCTGCCACCAGGCCAGCCGGGCCGGAACCAACCACGGCGACCGAGGGCGCGTCCTCCCCTGCCGGCTCAAAGCGACGTGGGCCGCCGTTGGCCCACTCATGGTCGCTGATCGCACGCTCGTTATCGTGAATCGTCGTGGGTTGGCCGTCGACCGAGCCCAGGTTGCACGCGGCCTCGCACAGTGCCGGGCACACGCGGCTCGTGAACTCAGGCATGGGCGAGGTGAGCGACAGGCGCTCAGCAGCCTCATCCCAGCGGCCGCGGTACACCAGCTCGTTCCACTCGGGAATCAAGTTGTGCAGCGGGCAGCCGCTCGGACGTGCCTTGCCAAAGCTCGCGCCCATCTGGCAAAACGCCACGCCGCACATCATGCAGCGGCTCGCCTGGGCGCGACGTGCGTCGTCGTCGAGCTCCACGTACAGCGGATCGAAATCACGGCTGCGCTCCTCCACGGGGCGAAGCTCGTGGGTCACGCGATCGATATCAAGAAAAGCACCGGGCTTACCCATGGCACTTACGCCTCCTTCTTGGTCGAAGCAACAGAGCTGGCGGCCGCGGACGCAGCACCCGCAGCACCGCCCGCAATATCGAAGCGAGCGACATCCGCGGCGCTCGCGCGACCGGTCACAATGTCAAACGCCAGTTCCTCTGCCTGCGCATGTGTCTTGCCGGCAGCCTCGCTCGCAGCGACAATCGCCAGCACACGCTCGTACTCGGTCGGAATGACCTTCACAAAGTGCTTGCTCATCGTCTCAAAGCTGTAGAGCAGCTTGATGCCGCGCGGGCTCTGCGTCGCGTCCACGTGCTCCTGGATGAGCTCGCGAATCTGCGCCAGCTCGCCGGCAGTCGGGGCCTTGAGCTCAACGCTCTCGTGGTTCACGCGGGCATCAAGCGTGCCGTACTGGTCAAAGACATAAGCCACGCCACCCGTCATGCCGGCAGCGAAGTTCTGCCCGACCTCGCCCAGGATGAGCGCCAGGCCACCCGTCATGTACTCGCAACCGTGGTTGCCGCAACCCTCGACCACCACGGTGGCACCGGAGTTGCGTACGCCAAAGCGCTGGCCGGCCAGGCCGTTGATGAAGCCACGGCCGCTCGTGGCGCCAAAGAACGCAACGTTGCCCACGATGATGTTTTCGTCGAACTTATAGGTCGCATGCGGGTTGGGGCGCACCGACACCTCGCCGCCCGAAAGGCCCTTGCCAAAGTAGTCGTTGGCGTCGCCGCACACGTTGAGCGTAATGCCGCGCGGCAGGAAGGCGCCAAAGCTCTGACCGGCCGATCCATCGCAATCGATGGTGATGGAGCCGGCGGGCAGGCCCTCGGGATGTGCCTTGGTCACCGCGTTACCCAGGATGGTGCCCACGCAACGGTTGACGTTGGCGATATCAGCGCGGAAGCGAATCGGACGCAAGTGGGCACGGGCATCGGCCGTATAGGGCACGAACAGCGTGGAGTCGAGCGTCTTGTCGAGCTCGCTGTCCGCGGCCATCTGCGGCAGGAAGTGACGACCGTCGGCACCCGGGATATGGGCACCGAACTCGCAGGTCGCGCTCGCCAGCACGGGCGACAGATCGAGCAGGTTGGCCTTACGGTTGCCCGGGACCTCAATCTGGCGCAAGCACTCGGGATGGCCGACCATCTCGTCGACGGTGCGGAAGCCCAGGCTCGCCATGACCTCGCGCAGTTGCTCGGCAACAAAGAGCATAAAGTGCTCGACGTGCTCGGGCTTGCCGCGGAAGCCGCGACGCAGGCGGCAGTTTTGCGTGGCGATGCCGGCGGGGCAGGTATCCTGCTGGCAGTCGCGCTGCATGAGGCAGCCCATCGAGATGAGCGGCATGGTCGCAAAGCCAAACTCCTCGGCGCCCAGCAGGCAGGCGACGGCAACATCGGTGCCGTCCATGAGCTTGCCGTCGGCCTCGAGCACCACGCGCGAGCGCAGGCCGTTTTGCAGCAGCGTCTGCTGGGCCTCGGCAAGGCCAAGCTCCAGCGGCAGACCGGCGTGCCAGATCGAATCGCGAGCAGCGGCACCCGAGCCGCCATTGTGGCCGCTGATCAAGATCTTGTCGGCAGCGCCCTTGGCCACACCGGTGGCGATGGTGCCGACGCCGGCCTCGCTGACCAGCTTGACCGACACGCGTGCGCCAGGGTTGGCGTTCTTAAGGTCAAAGATGAGCTCGGCCAGGTCTTCGATGGAGTAGATGTCGTGATGCGGCGGAGGCGAGATCAGGCCGATGCCGGGCGTGGACTGACGGACCTCGGCAATCCAGGGGTAGACCTTCTTGCCGGGCAGGTGGCCACCCTCGCCGGGCTTGGCGCCCTGGGCCATCTTGATCTGAATCTCGAAGGCGCTGCACAGGTAGCGGCTCGTCACGCCAAAGCGCGCACTTGCCACCTGCTTGATCGCGGAGTTCTTGGAATCACCGTTAGCCAGCGGGGTCTCGCGACGCGGATCCTCACCGCCCTCGCCGGAGTTGGAACGGCCGTGCAGGCGGTTCATGGCGATGGCCATGCACTCGTGCGCCTCTTTGCTGATGGAGCCATACGACATGGCGCCGGTGTTAAAGCGGCGGACGATGTTGAGTGCGGGCTCGACCTCGTCGAGTGCCACCGGCGTGCGGCCGCTGGCATTAAAGTCGAGCAAGTCGCGCAGACGCACGGCACGACCGGTGCGGTGCAGACGGGCGCTGTACTCCTTAAAGGTGTCGTAGCTGTCCTCACAGCAGGCGGTCTGCAGCAAGTAGACAGTCTGCGGATCGATCAGGTGATCCTCGCCGCCGAACGGGCGCCACTTGGTCAAACCCAGCGTGGGCAGCTGATCGGGTGCCGGGCTCTTAAGGATAGCGAGCGCGGCGTCGTAGCGCTCGTTTTGCTCGCGCTCAACGTCCTCGACACCCATACCGCCCACACGGCTCACCGTGCCGGCGAAGTACGCGTTGACGAACTCCGGCGTAAAGCCCACGGCCTCGAAGATCTGCGCCGAATGGTAGCTCTGCACCGTAGAGATGCCCATCTTGGACATGATGGAAACGATGCCGGCGGTTGCAGCCTTGTTGTAGTTGGCGATGCCCTGCTCGACCGTCACGTCCAGATCGCCGCGTGCCGCCAGATCGCGGATGCACGCATGTGCGTTGTACGGATAGATGCCGCTCGCGGAGTAGCCCACCAGCGCGGCAAAGTCGTGCGGAGACACAGCGTCGCCGCACTCCACCACGATGTCGGCAAAGGTACGCACGCCGGCGCGGATCAGGTGATTGTGCACGCAGCCCACGGCGAGCAGCGACGGCACGGGCACCTCGCCCGCAGCGGCGCGATCGCTCAACACCACGATGTTCACGCCGTCGCGGACCGCAGCCTCAACGTCCTCTGCAAGCTGCTTGAGCGCAGCCTGCAGCGCGTCCTCGCCGGCATCACGGCGGTACACGGCACGGAAACGGCGGGTCTTAAAGCCCACGCGGTCGATGGCACAGATGCGCTCGAACTCCTCCTCGTTGAGCAACGGGCGCTCCAAGCGAACCAGCTGGCAGGCCGTACGGGAGTCCTCGAGCAGGTTGCCGTGGTTGCCCAGGTAGAGCGTGGTCGAAGTCACCATGTGCTCGCGCAGGGCATCGATCGGAGGATTCGTGACCTGGGCGAACAGCTGATAGAAGTAGTCAAAGAACGAACGCGTCTTCTTAGACAGGCAGGCCAGCGGTGCGTCGATGCCCATCGAGGCGAGCGGGGCCTTGCCCTGCTGGGCCATGGGACGCACGACCTCGTCGACGTCATCCCAGTGGTAGCCGAGCTTGGCCATACGCACGGCGGCGGGCACCTCGGCGTCCTCGGCGGGCGTTGCCGCAACGGGCTCATCGAGCGCGTCGACGGTCAGCGTCTCCTCGGCAATCCAATCACGGTAGGGCTTTTCCTTGGCGTAACGGGCGCGCAGCTCGTCGTTGTAGATGACGCGCCCGCGGGCAAAGTCGACCTCGAGCATCTGGCCCGGCCCCAGACAGCCGCTCGTCAGGATGTTCTCGGGGCTCACCTCGATGGTGCCCACCTCGCTTGCCAGCATAAAGCGACCGTCGCGCGTCACATAGTAGCGGGCGGGGCGCAGGCCGTTACGGTCGAGGGCGGCACCCAGCGTGCGACCGTCGGTAAAGGCGATGGCCGCCGGGCCATCCCACGGCTCCATGAGCATGGACTGGTAAGCATCGTAGGCGCGGCGCTCCTCACTCAGGCTGTCGTTGTGGTCCCACGGCTCGGGCAGCAACATGGACGCGGCACGCGTAAGCGGACGACCGTTCATGACCAAGAACTCGAGCACGTTGTCCAGAATCGCTGAATCGGAGCCCTCGCGGTTGATGATGGGCATCACGCGCTCAAGATCGTGCTGCAGCACGGGGCTGTACAGGTTGGGTTCGCGGGCGCGAATCCAGTTGACGTTGCCCTTGAGGGTGTTGATCTCGCCGTTATGGATGATAAAACGGTTGGGGTGCGCGCGCTCCCAGCTGGGCGTGGTGTTGGTGGAGTAGCGCGAGTGGACGAGCGCCACGGCCGTTTTGACGGCGGCGTCGTTGAGATCGATGAAGAAGCGGCGCATCTGCGTGGCGACCAGCATGCCCTTGTACACGATAGTGCGCGAGCTCATGGAGCACACGTAGAAGATCTTGTCGCGCAGGGCGAACTCGGCGTCGGCCTTTTTCTCGATGGTGCGGCGGCACACGTACAGGCGACGCTCAAAGGCGTCACCGGCGGGCGTGTCGTCCGGACGGCCCAGGAAGGCCTGCAGGATAGTAGGTATACAGGCGCGGGCCGTCTCGCCCAAGTCGTGCGGGTCGACCGGCACCTCGCGCCAAAAGAGCAGCGGCACGCCGGCCTCGGCGCAGCCCTCCTCAAACACGCGACGGGCGTCCTCTACGCCCTTGTCGTCCTGCGGGAAGAACAGCATGGCCACGCCATAGTCGCCCTCTGCCGGCAGAATCTGGCCGCACTTTTGAGCCTCTTTACGGAAAAAGTGATGCGGAACCTGGAACAGGATGCCGGCGCCGTCGCCGGTGTTCTTCTCGAGTCCCGTGCCGCCGCGGTGCTCCAAGTTGACCAGAATGGACAGTGCATCGTCCAGAATCTGGTGATGGCGCTCACCGTTGATATCGGCAAGCGCGCCGATGCCACATGCATCGTGGTCGAATTCGGGGCGATAAAGGCCCTGCTGCTGAGCGGAATCTGCCTGCATCGCGATCCTCCCCTAGATATTAGACAGTCAATTGAATAGGCATACTAGGAGCATCGCCGGCCCGTTGTGTTTCCCACCCGTTTCGAAACAATCGCGTAACGCGCACCCTACGAGTGGACACCGCCGACCTCAAGGGCGACAACAAGGGCCCCAGGTTCGGCCCGTAAGCTCACCGCTTCAAACATCTCAATCTGTAACAGGAAGACCCAATTTTGGCGCCTAGATGTTACAGATTGAGATGTTTTTGAGAGACGGTTCCGAATGTCTCGATCTGTAACACCTAGGCCCAATTTCCATCCCTACTTGTTACAGATCAAGACATTTCGGCAATCCCCTTTCACCATCCTATTCAAATACAACAATTTTGTTAGTCGTGGTTAACTTTTTAGCCTAAAACGGGTATCCTTTGCGGCGTCAAACAAACGGCACGCGTCCCGTGCCACATTAAGGAGGCCCCTATGGCAAACCAGGCAGACCGGCAGACGATGCAACTCGTCCTTATCCGTCACGGAGAATCCGAGTGGAACAAGCTCAACCTGTTCACCGGCTGGACCGATGTCGAGCTCACCGACACGGGCCGCGAAGAGGCGGCGGCAGGCGGCCGCGCCCTCAAGGAAGCGGGCTTCGACTTTGACATCTGCTACACCTCGCGCCTCAAGCGCGCGATCCACACCCTCAACATCGTGCTCGGCCAGATGGACCGCGAATGGCTGCCCGTCATCAAATCCTGGAAGCTCAACGAGCGCCACTACGGCGCGCTGCAGGGTCTCAACAAGGCCGATGCCGCGGCGGAGCACGGCGACGAGCAGGTGCTCATCTGGCGCCGTTCCTTCGATGTCTGCCCGCCGGCGCTCGAGCCGGGCGACGGTCGCGACCCTCACACACAGGAGCAATACCGTGATGTCGCACCCGACCAGCTGCCCTATACCGAATGCCTCAAGGACACGATAGCCCGCGCCTGGCCTTATTTCGAAGACGAGATTCGCCCCCAGATGCTCGCCGGCAAGCGCGTACTCATCGCCGCACACGGCAACTCCCTGCGCTCACTCGTCATGAAGTTCGAGCACCTCACGCCCGAGGAGATCCTCAAGGTCAACATCCCCACCGGCGTGCCGCTCGTCTACACCTTCGACACCGATTTCAACGTCCTCGACAAGCGCTACATCGGCGACCCGGCGACCATCGCCGCCAAGATTGACGCCGTGGCCAATCAGGGCAAAGCACACAAGTAGCCCCAACCCAAAACCGACGCGTGGCGCCGCACGGCCCAGATGCGACGTCACGCCGCCCATACACAGGAGCGCACCATGCTCAACCATCTCAAACAACACTTTGGCTCCCGACGCACCGGTGGTCACGGAGGCCTAGATATTGCGCGGCATATCGGCCCCGGGCTGCTTGTGACCGTCGGCTTTATCGACCCGGGCAACTGGGCCTCCAATATGGCCGCGGGCTCGCAGTTTGGCTACGCGCTGCTGTGGATCGTCACGCTGTCCACGATTATGCTCATTGTGCTGCAGCACAACGCGGCACACTTGGGTATCGCCACGGGCGCCTGTCTTGCCGAGGCCACGACCCGCTTTCTCCCCCGCATCGTGGGACGCGCGGTGCTCGGCAGCGCCTATCTCGCGACCATCGCCACCGCCATGGCCGAAGTCCTGGGCGGCGCGATCGCCCTTCAAATGCTCTTTGGGCTGCCCGTGCGCGCGGGCTGCGTCATCGTAGCGGCAGTATCGATGGCGATGCTCATGACGAGCTCCTACAAGCGCGCCGAGCGATGGATCATCGCCTTCGTAGGCGTGGTAGGACTCTCGTTTTTGGCCGAGCTTGCGCTGGTCAAGGTCGACTGGTCACAGGCCGCCGCAAGCTGGATTACACCCAGTATGCCCACCGGCTCGGCCGCAATTATCGTCAGTGTCCTAGGCGCGGTCGTTATGCCCCACAACCTCTTCCTGCACTCCGAGGTCATCCAATCCATGCACTTCGAAGGCCAAGGCGAGCAAGTTATCGAAGAACGTCTGCGCTACGAGCTCTTCGACACGCTCTTTTCGATGGGCGTGGGCTGGGCAATCAACTCGGCCATGGTCATCCTGGCCGCAACGACCTTCTTTGCGCACGGCATTGTCGTAGACGACCTCGCCGTCGCAGCGGCCACGCTCTCCCCCATCTTGGGCCCGGCGAGCTCGACCATCTTTGCGGCAGCGCTGCTGTTCGCGGGACTATCGAGCAGCGTGACAGCGGGCATGGCGGCGGGAACCATCACTGCGGGCATGTTCGACGAGGAATACGACATCCACGACCGACATTCCTCGGTCGGGGTGGCGGCCTGTTTCGTCGGCGCAGTGACGGCGTGCCTAGTCGTCCCAAATCCTTTTGAAGGTCTCATCTGGAGCCAAGCACTGCTGTCGCTTCAGCTGCCGATTACGGTCTTTGTGCTCATACGACTCACCAGTTCACGCCGCGTCATGGGCAAATACGCCACCTCGCGCCCGCTCAACGCGCTGCTCGTAGGGATCGGTGCCATCGTGACGATTCTCGATGTCGTGTTGTTGACAGGGATGTAATGGGGCGGGGCACCTACCCAGGCAAACGTCTCGATCTGTAACAGGAAGACCCGCTTTTGATGTCCAGATGTTACAGATCGAGACATTTCTTCAGCTCCAACCTTTTGTCTCAATCTGTAACAGATAGGCCCGTTTTGAGCCGCCACATGTTACAGATTGAGACAAAAGGTCGGCCGGACTCACAACAGACAGGATCGGCCAACAGCAACCGTGATCCCTTGGGGGCGGAGGAAAAGGGCCCCGGCCGAGAATTCGACCGAGGCCCTTGGACAGAGCTATGTTCGGCTTTCGCCGTGTGTCTGCGAGCTACTCCTCGACGAGCTCAAACTGATCGGGACCGACGCCGCACACCGGGCACACATAATCCTCGGGCAGCTCGGGCGTATCGACCTCAACCTCGTAACCGCAAACGACGCACACGAACTTATACGTCTTCTTCTCCTCAGCCATGATGTTCTCCTCTCAAACGCGACTGGTGATGTACTTCATTTATCAGTATAGATTCTCAATAATATAATGCAAGTATTTTTAAAACATTTCTAGCCTTGATACGAGGACGCCTTCGGAGGCGTCTTGCCCTTCAGGACCTTATGGTAGTAATCGTAGGTGAGCGGCGTCTCGTCACTCAAGCGCTCGGCATCCTCGACCTCGCCGATAAACAGTAGATGCGTGCCAACATCCACAGTGTCGATCAAATGGCAGCTAAACAGGGCCGCCGCGTGCTCGGGCACATAGGGCATGCCCAGAGCCGTCTCGCGGGTCTCGTATTTGGCAAACTTGTCATAATCGCTGCTGGTGCGGAACCCAAAGTTACCGATGTAGAGCATATCGGCGGTCTGATCGATCACGGTCAGCGCGAACGCTTTGGCCGAAGCGATGACGCCCGAGGTGACGTTGTCCTTGTTCACGGCAACCGAAATGCGCGGCGGCATGGACGTCACCTGCACCGCAGTGTTGATGACGCAGCCGGCGCGCAGCCCGTCTGCCGCGGCGCTCACCACGTACAGACCGCTCGGCATGGTAAAGAACGCAGTTTTGTCCATAACAATCACTCCCCTAACCCGGGTTGGAACCTCATGGATGTATGTACCCACAAAAAAGGCAGCGCCCATAACAGACGCTGCCTTTGAAACATATGTGTCAGAACAGTATAAGCAAGATGAGACGCCCGCAGTTGCGGTGAAATAGGGACTGAATAGCCCCCTCAAACAGGCAAACCAGTCCGTATTCCACCGCAACTTATGAAGGACGGTCAGCGGTTGCGTTCCTTGAGGGCGCGGTCGATCTCGCGTTGGACATCACGCTTGGCCATGTCCTCGCGCTTGTCGTAGAGCTTCTTGCCGCGACCCAGGCCCAGCAGCAGTTTTGCGCGACCGTCGGTATTAAAGTAGAGCTCCAACGGAACCAGCGCATAACCACGGTTGCGAAGTTTGCCGTCAAGAAAGTCGATCTCCTTGCGGTGCAGCAGCAGACGGCGCCGACGGTCGGGATCGCGATTCCACACGCCACCATGGCTATAAGGGTGGATATGCAGGCCGACGAGCCAGCACTCCCCACCACGAATCAGTGCGAAGGTATCGGTAATCTGGCACGCGCGCTCGCGAATCGACTTGACCTCGGTACCGCTCAGCTCAATACCGCACTCAAACGTCTCATCGATAAAGTACTCGTGATGTGCCGAGCGATTCTTGGAAATGAGCTTGCGCTCGCGCTTACTGGGCATCGCCGGCCTCCTTGGCGCCATCGGCGTTTGAACCCGCAGCCTCGCGCTTTGCCCTGCGCTCGGCATTAAGCTCGGCATCGCTCTCGCGCACCAGCTTGATAATCGCCGCGCATGCCTCCTCGCCCACCAGGTCGCGGGCACGGACCGTCAGACGCGTAGCCTCCTGCTTGTCGCCGTCGCTTGCAGCATCGGTCGCGCACATGATCAGGCAGATGGCGATCTCGGCCGAAGGCGAGGTCGGCACGCCCTGCAGGGCGAGCTCACCCATCACATGGTCGTCACTCTCGTCCGCGGCATCCGGATAGGTGGTATGGATCTTGTTGAGCAGGCGCGTCGTATGCGCATCATTGGGCGCCAGGCGCAGCGCCAGACGCGCGCAGCCCACGGCTGCCGAAATGTTCTCGGTCTCGGGCTCCAAGAAGTACTGACCCAAGTTGGTGTAGGCACGTGCGGCGCACTTACCGTCGCTCGCGCGCTCCAGCACCGAGAACGAGAGCGATGCCCACTCCTGCTTGTCCTCGAGCGCGCGGAACAACTCGGCCAGGTCCAAGCGATAGTTGCAGTTCATGGGATCCCAACGCACGGCCTGCATCAGGGCATTCCGAGCACTCACATAATCCTGCTGGCGAATGTAGGCAAACGCCATGTCGGAGTACAGGCGGTCAAAGGGAACCTCGACCTGCACCAGCTCGCGCGGATCCTTCTCCACGCGGCGATAGGCCAGGCGCTCAAACTTGCTGTCGAAGCTAAAGTACTGGCGCTTCTCCTCCGTCTTGCACTCAGCGTCGATATACTCCTCGGCGAGCTCCACCAGACGCTCAAGCAGCGGCGTCGCCGTAGCCAGGTCGCCCTGCGCCAGATAGTTCTCGGCATACGTGATGTCTTCCAAGCTGATAGGCAGGTCCATGACAACTCCTCGGTCCGGGCGGCAGACTCAACGCGCGCCTTAAATATCAGTCAATACACAAAACCCGGGTCTCTTACGAGGCCCGGGCGCTCAATTTTGGTAGCCCGTACCAGATTCGAACTGGTGATCTCCGCCTTGAGAGGGCGGCGTCCTAAACCGCTAGACGAACGGGCCATATGTAGCAAATGCAATGGCTGGGATGGAGGGAGTCGAACCCCCATTGACGGAACCAGAATCCGCTGTCCTGCCATTAGACGACATCCCAATGACTGCATCGCTGCGCTCGGCTGTGCCTTTGCGCAAGAAAGAAATATACGGGAAGTCTCGCCGTGACGCAAGCCCCAATTTTGACTTTTTTGAAATTCAGTCAAATTGGCCTTATTTAGTCCAACCCGTGAAGGACCTGTGAAGCCAACCGCTGTACACGAAGGGCAAAACGCCGCGAGCGGTAGCCGTCAACCGTTGGCAGATTCTACCGTGAAAACGATAGCACCAGGCAACACAATCGAAGTATCAATGATCACGTAGATATCGAGGCGCCATGGACGAAGAGCTTGATTACCTATGGGAGACCCTGGGCCTCGAGATCACTGCTGACCTTTGGCCCGAACGGGACAAAATCCATCCCACTCTGCGCCCCGCCATCACGGTGATGCAGGCAAACTACCGCCGCGCCTCATTTTTGATCATGCGGATGTCATGGCACGCGGGACTCCCCGACCTTAAGCGAATCCAGGCAAGCCTCGTCGAGCTGTCCGGTATGCCGACTGTCATATCCGAGGCGCACCTGGAGCAGCGACAGCGCGAGCGACTGCAACAGCAGCGGATTCCCTTTATCTGCCCCGGCGTTCAGGCATATCTGCCCTTTATGGACGAGGAGTACTGGAGCGGCAAGCCCAACAAGCACGTAAAGGTCTACGATCCGCACGAATGGGCACAGCTCAAGGATTGAGCCGAGCGAGCCCGCCGATGGAAAACACGTCCCGCCCCGAGCGCTCAAAACGGGTCGCACTTTCCGCAGCCGCTACAGCAACGCCTCGGCCCAAGCCGCTTCCCTAAAGCCGGGAATCGCAAAGTCGTCGCCCACCAGCAGCGGACGCTTGACCAGCATTCCGTCGGTCGCCAGCAGCTCGTAGCACTCCTGATCCGTCATGCCCGCATCCAGACGCGCCTTCAGACCCAGCTCTCGATATTTCATGCCCGACGAATTAAAGAAGCGCCGCACCGGCAGCCCCGAACGAGCAATCCAGGTCGCAAGCTCATCAGCCGTGGGATTGTCCAAAACGATATCGCGGTCGATATACTCTACCCCATGTTCGTCCAGCCATGCCTTGGCCTTCTTACAGGTCGAGCACTTGGGATATTCAACAAACAGTACGGTCATGGGAATCCTCCGAATATAGATCGGCCAACGCAGGCACACGCCACACGAGGCGCCTTCGTATGATGGGCCAATTGTAGCCCACGGGTCACACGCTAAACGAACCGTACCCCGAATCCGCGTTTGATGAACGGCAGCAGCTCCATTGCCTCGGGCGTGATATGGCCCGCAACGTTCATGCGCTCGTCACCGGGAAGATCGACCCGCGCAATCTCAAGCTCGCCTTCGTAGCGCCCATATCCGCTATTGCTCACAGCGATCGACCCCGCCTTTCGCGGCAGGCCGGCTCCGGCATCCGTCGGCACGGAATCCGGCTTATGCGTCGTACGTGACTCCTGAGACCTAAAGATGAGGACGCTCGAGTCGGGCCGGTCGTGATGAATCTGCCCGCGCACATAGGCATAACCGGGCTCAAGCTCGCATTGCAGGTCCACGTATCCGGCGGAAACTTGAGCAAACTGCACCCAGCCCGCATCGGAAAGATCGGGGTCGCCGACCAACACAATGTCGCAATCGGCGCCATGTGCAAGCTCAAGCATATTGAGGGCAACCTTTGACGCGCGACCGCGCTGCGTCTCGACCGTCGGCAGTCCCTCGAATACCGGCCCGCGAACGTTGGCATCGCCCGGCACAAAAGCCATGATTTCGAATCCAAGCGCCGCAAGACGAAGATTCACCCGAGCAATGTCCTCCAGAGCTAAACCGGTATAAGGCTTGGGGTAAAAATTGTGGCAGGCGGCAAAACGAGTCACATCGGCACCGGCCTCACGCCACGATGCGATTTCATCAGAACTCACCGTCGATGCATTGACCACAATGCGAAATACACCGGACAGCTCCGCGACCCGCTGGGCGCTAAAGCCATAGTCCAAACGAAGGTATTCCAACCCCAGATCGCGCAGGTCCTCGATGCGCTCAAGCCCGAGCAAATCGCACGTGCGAGGCCCCACATCGGCAATGAGCGCAATGCCGCGGGCGGAAAGCAGCGACAGCACATGACGGACCTTATCGGCATACGCCGCTCCCCCATCCTCGGGAATATGCAGCGAGGTGAACGCATAGCGCGCACCCGCCGCGGCACCACGCTCAATTGTCCGCTCAATATCCTGCAGAGGGCTGGAAAGATAAATCGAAATACCCGTTTTCACGCTTCAACGCTCCTTTAAAAAAGGCCGGCGGAGCAGTTAGCCCCGCCGGCACAACCATAGCATCAAGAAATCTGCCGCGCGCCGCGAGCCCTGAGCAACACGGCTCGCGATATCAAACTATTCGCCAAAGAACTCGTTGATCTTCTGCTCGTCGACGCCAAAGAACCACGTCAGGACAAAGCCGGCGGCATAGGCAAGCAGCATAGCGGCAACGTAGCCGAGCTGTTGGCCAGGAACGACGATCAGCAGGCCAAACAGACCGGAAACGCCCTGAGAAACCGTGCCGATGTGAAGCAGCGCCGCGAGCGCGCCGCCAAATCCGGCACCCAGGCAGGCCGTCACAAACGGACGAACGAGCGGCAGCGTAACAGCATACATCAGAGGCTCGCCCACACCCAGGATTCCAACGGGAATAGACTCTGCGACGTACTTCTTGAGCTTGGCGTTCTTGGTCTTAAAGTACAGCGCCAGACCGGCACCGACCTGACCGCCGCCAGCCATCATAAGGATGGGAAGCAGGTAATTGATGCCCTTGGTAGCGCCGTCGGGATCGTTGAGCATAGCGTGGATCGGCGTGAGCGCCTGATGCAGGCCGACGGAAACCAGCGGCAAGAAGCCTGCCGACAGGATATAGCCACCCAGGACGCCCAGCTTCTCGAAGATAAAGGTCAAAACGCTAAAGATGGCAGTCGTCAGCCATGCGCCAACCGGCTGGATGACGAGCATCAGAGCAAAGGCGCCGATGATGAGCACCAGCAGCGGGGACAAGAACGTGTCGAGTGCGTTGGGCATAACCTTGCGAATCTGACGCTCCATCCAGGCAAAAAATGCGCCGGCGATAAGAGCCGCGATCATGCCGCCCGCTGCGGGGTTGTACTGCGCATTGGTGAGCGGCAGCAGAATGGCAGTGGCAGGATCAGCCGCGCCAGGCGCAAGCAGGGGCATGGCACTGTTGGCGATACACATCATGCCGGCGATGCCGCCCAGCGCAGCGGATCCACCAAACTCACGTGCCGCGTTATAGCCCACCAAGATGGGCAGATAGGCAAACAGGGCCCAGCCCATGGAACGAATGCCCTGGTACCACCACTCGCCCGCAAGCGCGCCTGCCGTCGAGACGTTAATGACGTTGCAGATACCGTTGATGAGGCCAGCCGCAATGATGCCGGGAAGCAGGGCGACGAAGACATTGGAAATCTTCTTGAGGAAGGCCTGAACCGGCTTGGACTCGTACTTTGCCTTCTGCGCGGCCTTGTTTGTGGCCGCAGCGTCAACCACGCTCTCGTCAGCAACGCCTTTCGCAAGGCCGGTGAGCTTGGAGAACTCCTCGAGCACCTTATTCACCTTGCCCGGACCCAGCACGATCTGCATCGTGTCGTCCTCGACCAGGCCTATCACGCCGTCGAGTGCCTTAATGCCCTCCGTGTCGACGTTGCCCGCGTCTTTGACGGTCACGCGCAGGCGCGTCATACACGCCGCGTTTGCGAGCACGTTGTCTTTACCGCCCAAAAGGTCCAGCAGCTTTTGAGCCAGCTCTTTGTTCGTCATAACTCCTCCTTGTATTGGGTATCTCGTCTGGATGTCATATCAGCTCACGCCGCACACCTATTGGGCATCGGCATTGCTCTTCTCATGGCCACTTACCGCAGCACGGACATGGCCTCGCGCTCGCTCAAGAGCTACCGCAGCCTGCTCGACATCGCAGTCCAGCAGTACCGAGACAATAGCGGTTTTTACGTGGCCGCCGGCATCTGCAAGCGCCTGAATAGCGCGCTCGCGCGTGCAGCCGGTCGCCTCCATCACGATGTTCTGGCCGCGCACCACCAACTTCTCGTTCGTCTGCTGCACATCGACCATCAGGTTTTGGTATACCTTGCCGATCTTGACCATGGCACCGGTCGAAATCATGTTGAGAATGAGCTTTTGAACCGTTCCCGCCTTGAGCCTCGTTGAGCCGGTCAGCACCTCGGGACCGGGCACGGGTTCAATGGCAAGATCTGCGCTCTCCCCGATCTTCGACCCTTGGTTGCAGGCAATTGCAATGGTCTTGCACCCAGTTGCCTTGGCGTACACAAGGCCGCCCACCACATAGGGAGTACGGCCGCTTGCCGCCAGGCCAACGACAAGATCCCTGTCCGAGAGTCCACGCTCCCGCAGGTCGCTCGCACCAAGTTCCTCGCTGTCTTCGGCACCTTCGACAGCCTTGATAAACGCCGTCTCGCCTCCGGCAATGAGCCCGACAATCAGGTCGGGTGACACACCAAACGTGGGCGGACACTCCGAAGCGTCGAGTACGCCCAGACGACCGCTGGTGCCTGCGCCCATGTAAAAGACGCGCCCGCCGCGCTCGAGTGCCTCAGCAGCCCAGTCGATTGCTGTGGCAACCTGGGGCAGCACTTTTGTGACCGACTGGACGGCACGAAGATCCTCATCGTTCATCGTCGTGACGATTTGCAGCGATGTCATCGTATCGAGGTCCATTGACCTTTGATTACGCTGTTCGGTCGTGAATTTTGTTAAATCGAGCATTTCTTTCACCTCATCTTTCCTGTTTCTCGATGTAGTTTTGCTTAATGACATGCGTCGCCCGTTCGTAGTCGCTGGCAACGTAAGCAGCGTACAGGGCATCGACAACCATAAGCTGGGCCATACGCGAAGCCATGGCACCGCTGCGGACCAAGGGTTCACTCGCAGCGACGCCGAGCACGGCATCGGCCATGGTGGAAAGCTTGGATGATCCATCTACTTTGGTCACGGCCACAACGGGACAGTTGTGACGTTGGGCCTCGGCGGCGCAGTCCAGCACCTCTTGCGTCAAGCCCGAGTAGCTAAAGGCGATTGCCATATCGCCCTCATGCATGTTCTTGGCACACAAGAGCTGATCATGCCAGTCGTCGTACAGATGGCACTCTTTGTCGACACGCATGAGCTTTTGCGCCAGATCGTGCGCGACCAAACGAGAGGCACCGATACCGAACAGATTGACCGCACGTGCCCGCTTAAGATAGGCCGCACATCGCTCCAAGACGGTGTAATCGAGCGTTCGCGCCGTCGCTTCGATCGTGCGCACGTTGCTTTTCATCACCTTCCCCACGATACGTTCGACGCTGTCATCCATGGAGATGTCCTCGAGGGCAACGTCTTTCTTGTCACCCAAGAGCGCCAGCTCGGCAATCAGTTCGCGCTGGAACTCCTTGTAGCCCGCAAAACCCAAGCGCTTGCAAAAGCGCAAAATGCTCGAGGGCGAGGAGAACGTGACATCGGCAAGACCGCGGACGGACAGCCCGACTACCTCGTGCGGATGAGCGCTTACATATGCGATGACATTGCGTTCCGCCGGGCTCGCACTGAGCTCACGCTCGCGAAGCCGCAAAAGCAATCCGTTTGCCATCTCAAACACCTCCGTTGAGAAGAATTAAAGACCAACGAACGATTCGTACCGGATACAAACAGCTTTTACGGTACATTGTGCCGCATCGTGGCGCACAAAGGACGAGCGTTCTACCGCTCGCCCCTCAAATCCGACCGCTCGGAAATACGCGCGACACAAAATAATTCAACAAGGTCGCATGATCAGAAACGGGTTTGTTACCGGCTAGCGCCTCGCATGGGCGCCGATGGGGCGCGTCTCGTGGTGCACCCATGCGGAGACCAGCAATACCAACAGCATGGCGGTGACATAGCCCGCAGCATCGAATCCTAAATCGATAACGTCGAAATGCCTGCCGGGAACAAAGATCTTATGTACCTGATCGCCAACGGAGCAGACGGCGCAAAAGAGCAACACGGGCACGCAACGGGAGCATACGCTCCACGGACGCCCGGAAAAGCAAACCACGACCACCGAGGCGAACAATCCGACGAAGAAAAACTCTACGGTATGGGCAACGCGACGGACGTTCGTGCCCACCCACATGCGAATGGAAGCAAGTCGGCCAGACCGGACATTCGAAGCAGCCGAATCGGTGCCCCCGGTCATCCCGTTCTCGGTCTGAGCTTCACCCGCGACATCGGCAGCCTGTACGCCCGTAGCTTGACCCTCCACCACACGCGCGGTGGACTCGCTCAGCAACGACGTCTCCACCGCATTTTGCTCCGTCAGCACCCAGATGCCCGCCAGCGTTGCAGTAAACAGAACGATTGCGGTCCATCCGATTATTTGTTTTACGCGTGCCAAGGGCCAACCTCCTTTTTTGAATATCAGCGAGTGTAGCCCCAAATGGCATCGTCACCGTATCAAAATTTGAATCGCAACAGGAAGCGACAAAGCGACGCAAACCCCTACCCCGCCTCGCGCATCCAGCGATCGAACGTCCCCACGCACACGCCCAGGCACTTTGCCGCCTGGCTGCGGGTAATATCGCCCGCCTCATAGCTATCGCGCACCAGCTCAAACTGAGGAGGGCACGGCTTGCGAGGTCGACCGAAACGGACCCCTCGCGCCCGCGCCGCTGCAATTCCCTCCGCCTGGCGCCGATGGATATTCTCGCGCTCCACCTGCGCCACGTAGCTCAGCAGTTGCAGCACAATATCGGCAATCAGGGTGTTGGTCACATCCGGCGCGCCGCTGGCCCTGACGCGCGTGTCAAGCAATGGCATGTCCAACACCACAATGGCAACCCCGAGCTCCTTGGTAATGCGTCGCCATTCCTCAAGAATCTCGGAGTAATTACGGCCAAGTCGGTCGATAGAAAGCACCACCAGCACGTCCCCGTCTCCCAGGATGTGCAGCAGCTCGCGATACCGCGGGCGATCGAAGTCCTTGCCGCTCGCATGGTCAGCATAAATATTCGCCGAGCCCACGCCATAGGCGCCCAGCGCATCCAGCTGCCGATTTAGATTCTGATCGCGCGAACTCACCCGCGCATAACCATACACCGTCGCCATCTCATCCCCGCTTTCTTGTAAACCTGCCAAAAAGGGACAGGTTTATTTTGGTAGGTTTTACCTCTCGAATAGCAGGTAAGCGGGCGGCCGAGCAGACGGCAAGGTAGCCATGATCCAAATGCGGAGGGCGGCCCCGAAAGACCGCCCTCCGCTCTCCCGCCATGAGTCGAGATTTGGCTAATGGATAAGCTTAAAGTCCAAGTGCCCACGCGTGGTATTGACGCGCGAGACCTCGATAATCACGCGCTGGCCCAGTTCATAGCGAGTCCCCGTGTCGGCGCCCGTCAGCGTAAGCGCATCCTCGTCGAACTCGAACCACTCGTTGCCCAGACTCTTGATCGAAACCAAGCCTTCGACCTGCGTCAGGTCCAAGCGCACAAAGAGGCCCATGCTGCTGACCCATGAGACCGTTCCGGCATAGCGCTCGCCCAGGCGATCCTCATAGTACTGGGCAATCTTGATCTTTTGCGTCGCATGGCTGGCGGCATCGGCCGCACGCTCCGCATCGCTGCACGCACGGCAAATCTGCGGCAGAATGCGCGGCAGCGACTCGCGCCCCTTGCCGATCAGCCGCGGCGTACGGACCAAGGCGTCCTTGCCGCCGAGCTGCTCATAGGCCAACTGCAGTTTGAGCACGCGGTGCACCACCAGATCGGGGTAGCGACGGATGGGACTCGTAAAGTGGCAGTAGCACGGCGCGGCGAGCGCAAAGTGGCCCTCGTTGCGCGGCTTGTACAGCGCGCGCTGCATGCTGCGCAGAAGCAGCGTGTTGACGAGCGGTGCGTTGGCCGTACCGGCGGCTGCATCAACTGCAGCCTGCAGCTCATCGGGACTCCCCAGGGCAATACCGGCAGCACGGCGATCGTCGATGATGCCCAGCTGCGCCAGCGCAACGGCGGCACCGTGCAGGCTATCGGGGCTCGGATCCTCATGCACGCGATAGCAGGCCTCGATATCACGGTCTGCCAGCCACTCTGCAACGCACTCGTTGGCGAGCAGCATGGCCTCCTCGATAAGCGACGTGGCACACGAACGCTCGCGCGCCACAATCTGCACGGGTACTCCGTCCTCATCCAATAGAGCGCGAATCTCGGCCGTGTCAAAATCGACTGAGCCGCGGACGCGACGAATACGACGGCGAAGTTCGGCGAGTTCGTTGGCGGCGACAAGGAAATTGCCGAGGTCGACGTTATAGCCGCGGGCGGCCTTCTCGCACGCAAGACCGCGCTCAAGCGCCTCCTCGCGCGAGGCCTCAGCAGCCGCAACATCCTCGGCCGCACCCTCCAGCACCCCATACTCCACCGCGCCGGCACGCACCAGCAGCGCCTCGGCGCCGTCATAGTCCATACGCACACGCGAGCGAATCACGCTGGGGTACGGATCGTAATGCCGCACGCGACCCTGCGCATCGAGTTCAATGTCAACGGTAAACGCAAGACGGTCCTCGTCAGGGCGAAGCGAACACAGGTCACAGGACAGGCGTTCGGGCAGCATGGGAAGCACGCGATCGGCCAGATACACCGATGTCGTACGATGGCGAGCCTCAAGATCGATATGCCCGTCCCAAGCCACATAGTGAGAAACGTCAGCGATATGCACACCCAGCTTGTAGCCACCCTCGGGCGTGCGCTCAAGCGAAATGGCATCGTCAAAGTCGCGCGCGTCAACCGGGTCGATCGTGATGACAAAGCGGTCGCGCAGATCGCGGCGGAGCGGGTCCTTAAGCGCCGCGGACACATCGAGCGAAAGCCCCTCGGCCTCGTCCAGCGCGGCCTCGGGATAGCTATCGGTATAGCCGTAACGCGCCATCACGTATTGAACGCCCAAATCGGGCGCGTCATCTCCGCCAATGCGGCGTTCGATCGTCACGGTGCCCGATTCCAGGCGCGTCGGGTAGGTCAAAATGCGCGCGACAACGGCATCACCCGGGTGGACGCCCAGACGATCCGCCGAGGTATCCTCGGGCAGAATGAAGAAGTCGGCCTTCAGGCGCGAATCGAGCGGCTCGATCACACCGAGCGGACCAGCGGTCTGGTACGTACCCACCACGCTTATGGCTGCGCGCTCAACCACGCCTTCGATCACGGCGCGCCGCTCACCGTGCGGGCTGTTCTTAATGCTCACGGCAACGGTATCGCCATCCATGATCTCGCGCTTACCGCGGCCCATAACCTTGTAGTCGCCGCTCTCGGTTATGACATAGGCGCCATGCTCATGGAGCTGCACGCGCCCGGTCAGGCTCGGACGGCGTTCGCTGCGCACCGGCCCACGCTTATTGCGGGCACCGCGCTTATGCTTGTTATTGCGCCCCATGGCGCCTCCTTGCTATCGATGACGAACTCCAAAGAGTCTACCCAAATGATTCGCTTTCCTGCCGTCCCCTAGAGATCAAAAAACGGGCCGCCCCATAAGAGACGACCCGTTGGAAGGGATGAATTCCAGACATGCCTACACGCGCAGGTAGCGGCGCATGGCTATGGCAGAACCAAAGAGACCGATAATCACACCGACCAGAATCAGCGCAGCATAGGTCACCAGGTAGTACTGCATCGGCAGGGCAAACGACATCCAGCCGATGCTCTCCTGCAAACGCGGAATCATCAGATTGCGCAGCAGCTCCAGAACGCCGATGGAAAGCAGCGAGCCCAAAATGGCCTGCAGTACGCCCTCGGTGATAAACGGGCCGCGAATGAAGCCGTTGCTGGCGCCGACCAGACGCATAATCGCAATCTCACGACGACGCGCCGTGATGGACAGGCGAATCGTGTTGTTGATGAAGATGAATGCGATAAAGGTCAGAAGGCCAACGAGCACCACGGCGGCGATGCGGATGTAGTTGGTCACCTGGAACAGGCGGCTCACTTCCTCCTGGCCGTACAGCACGCTCGCGTTGACGTCGCCGTCATCCGCGATCTTCTGGAAGTCGGCGTTCTTCTTGAGCTTCTGGGCCGTGCTTTCGACCTTGGACGGATCGTCCATCTCAATTGCAAACGAAGCCGGCAGCGGGTTCTGGCCATCGAGCGCGCTCATGGTGGCGTCGGCGTTGCCCGACATCTTGCTCGTATACTCGGCCAGCGCGTCGTCCTTGTCCTTATAGGTCACGGACTTGACGTTATTCCACGTCTTAAGCTCGGCCTCAAAAGCCTGAACATCGGCCTGATCGGCGTCATCGCTAATGAACGCGTTGATGACAACCTGATCCTCGACGGTGCCGATCACGGAGTTCAGCATCGCGGAGCCCATGATGAACAGGCCGATGATAAACAGCGAAAGGAAGATCGTGATGACGGCGCCGAGCGAGGTAGTCCAGTTACGGAAGAAGTGGCTGATTGCCTCTTTGAAGGAGTAGCCCACGTTAGTTGGTGCCATAGTTGCCGTAACCTCCCCTCTCCTGGTCGCGGATAACGTGGCCGCCCTCGAGGGCGATCACGCGACGGTGCATGCTATCGACCATCTCGCGGTCGTGCGTGGCGACGATCACGGTGGTGCCGGTGCGGTTAATGCGCTCGAGCAGCTTCATGATGCCCAGCGAGATCGCCGGGTCGAGGTTGCCCGTGGGCTCGTCGCAGATCAGCAGCGGCGGACGGTTGACCATAGCGCGGGCGACGGCAACGCGCTGCTGCTCGCCACCGGAAAGCTGGTCGGGCAGCGAGTCCATCTGATCGGCCAGACCGACCAGACGCAGCACCTCGGGCACCTGGCTGCGAATGACGCCTTTGGGCTTGCCGATGCACTGCAGGGCAAACGCCACGTTTTCGTAGGCGGTCTTTTGCGGCAGAAGCTTAAAGTCCTGGAACACGGCGCCAATCTGGCGGCGCAGGAACGGAACCTTGCGGTTCTTGATCTTCATGAGGTCCTGACCGGCAACCAAGATGCGGCCGCTCGTCGGCTTGACGTCGCGGTTGAGCGTCGACAGCAGCGTGGTCTTACCCGAGCCGGAATGACCGACCAGGAAGACGAACTCGCCCGGATAGATCTCGATGTTGATGTCGTCGAGTGCAGGCTTGTTGGGCTGTGCCGGATAGATCTTGGTGACATGCTCCATAAGGATGACGGGCTCGACACCGGCCTGCTTGGCCATCTTCTTGCGGCTGGCCTGCGGATCGATGGGCGCAAACACCGACGTAAAATCGGGGTTGTTGAGCGCGTTATCGAGGCTTGCGACCTCGGCTGCCTGATCGCTCTCGACCACCGGGGCAGCAGGCTGCGTGGGATCGGGAATAGCGGCAAAGAGACCGGACTGCGCAGGCTGAGGAACCGGCGTCGCAGGGGCCATGGGGTCGGGAATGCCGGCCATGGTAGGCTGCGGCGTGGCGGCGCCAGCCTGAGGCTGCTCCACGCGAGCGGTCACGGCCTGAACGGGCTCAAAACCCGCCGTGCCGGAAAGCGCGACATCGCTGGTGGGATTGTAGGCAAAGGGATCGGATGCCAGCTGTGCCTGATCTGCCGGCTGAGTGGGGGCCTGAGCAACAGGCTGGCCCTCTGAATCCGGAGTGGCGAAACGACTGCCCTGGACGCCTGTCTGCGTCTTGGGGGCATCATCGCCCGCACCGGAGGTACGGAAGTGGTTACCCACTGGTGCTCCTTATCGTCGTGCGTTTAAACTACATGAGCGCTTAGTATTTTAGCAGCATTAGCTTTGCTGCACATAAGAAGCATGGCGGGCTTTGGGATCCCACCGGCCGGGCGCAGGGTTACCTCCCAAATCGTCCTCGCGCATGGCCGGCATTTGTCCTGCTCCTGCGGAGCTGCGGACAAACGCCGGCCTGCGCTGCGGAAAGATTTGGGAGGTAACCCTGCGCCCGGTCTGCGGCTACTATGGGGCCGACGCACCAACTTGAGATGCTGCGCATACAAAGTTGGAAGGGTCTGAATTGCACTTTGTTGGGATGGGCCCGTTTCCCCATGGGAACTTTGCTTGGCAGGACTCTAATTTAAATTCAACAAAAACAGGGGCGCCCTCTTTGGGGATGCCCCTGTTCTGGCTTGGATGTGGTTGTTGAGACGATACTTTGCCTCGTCTTGCCTTATGCCAAGAACTCCTTGGTGGTCGCCACGATGTTGGCGGCGTCCAGGCCGTACTTGTGCAGGAGCTCGGCACCCGGGCCGGACTCGCCGAAGGTGTCGTTGACGCCAATCTTCTTGAGCGGCGTCGGGCACTGCTCACACAGGACGTCGGCAACGGCGCTGCCCAGGCCACCGATCACAGAGTGCTCCTCGACGGTCACGACGTGGCCGGTCTTGGTGGCGCTCTTGACGATCAGGTCGGCATCGATGGGCTTGATGGTGTGCATGTTGATGACCTCGGCATCGATGCCCTCGGCAGCGAGCTGCTCGGCGGCCTCGAGGGCCTCGCCGACCATTAGGCCGCAGGCGATGATGGTGACGTCGGTGCCCTCGCGCATGACGATGCCCTTGCCTACCTCGAACTTGTAGGTCTCGGGGTCGTTGATGACCGGCGAGGCCAGACGGGCAAAGCGCATGTACACGGGGCCGTCGCACTCGTAGGCGGCGCGCGTCACGGCGCGGGCCTCCACGTCGTCGGCGGGAACGATAACGGTCATGCCGGGGATGACGCGCATGAGGGCGATATCCTCGCAGCACTGGTGCGTGGCGCCGTCCTCGCCCACCGAGATACCGGCGTGCGTGGCACCTATCTTAACGTTAAGGTGCGGATAGCCGATGGAGTTGCGGACCTGCTCAAAGGCGCGGCCAGCGGCAAACATGGCAAAGGTGCTCGCGAAGGCGACGCGGCCGGTGGTCGCGATACCGGCGGCAACACCCATCAGGTTGCTCTCGGCAATGCCCACATCGAAGAAGCGGTCGGGGCAGGCTGCCTTAAACTTGCCGGTCTGCGTGGCGGCGGCCAGATCGGCGTCGAGGACCACAAAGTCGTCGTGCTCGTTGGCGAGCTCGACGAGGGCCTCGCCGTAGCTTACGCGCGTGGCGATTTTCTTGACGTCTGCCATCCTAGAGCTCCTCTCCGGCGGCCGTGAGCTCTGCCATGGCCTGCTCAAACTGTTCATCGTTGGGGGCCTTGCCGTGCCAACCCACCTGGTTCTCCATAAAGGAAACGCCCTTGCCCTTGGTGGTCTCGGCGATGATGGCGGTCGGCTGACCCTTGGTGGCGCGGGCCTCGGCAAAGGCGGCGCGGATCTGATCGAAATCGTTGCCGTCGGCGAGCTCCACCACGTGGAACTTGAAGGCGCGGAACTTGTCGGCGAGCGGCATGGGGTCGTTGACCTCCTCGACGGGGCCGTCGATCTGCAGGCCATTGTGGTCGACGATCACGCAGAGGTTGTCAAGCTGCTGGTTGCCGGCAAACATGGCAGCCTCCCAAACCTGGCCCTCCTCGCTCTCGCCGTCGCCCAGCAGGGCGTAGGTGCGATAGTCGTCGCCCCAGTGCTTGGCGGCAACGGCCATGCCCACGGCGGCGGAGATGCCCTGGCCGAGCGAACCGGTGGACATGTCAACGCCCGGAGTGTCGTTCATGTTGGGATGACCCTGCAGGTGGCTGCCGATGTGGCGCAGCGTCTCAAGATCCTCCTTGGGGAAGAACCCGCGCTCGGCGAGCACAGCGTACAGACCAGGTGCACAGTGGCCCTTGGAAAGCACAAAGCGATCGCGGTCGGCCTTGCGGGGATCGGCCGGGTCGACGTTCATTTCCTCAAAGTACAGATAGGTCATGATGTCGGCAGCGCCGAGCGAACCGCCCGGATGGCCGGACTTGGCAGCGTGCACGCCGGTGACGATGCCCTTCCTTACCTCGTTGGCAACCTTTTTGAGCTCTTCGTCGCTCATTGTGCCTTCCTTTCATCCTCATTAGACAAAATGCGCACGGCACGGAAAGGTAATCCCAACACAGCCGCAATGCACGTACGTCATTCATTATGCTGGAAACTGATGGCTTTACCAGAGTTTTTATCATTATTTGAACAATTTAGCAGGCAGAACCGCTGATGAAACGGTTTATCAATGTGAACGTCTTTTGGATAGAACGCGGTCGCCCCTACGCGCTAATGTCCTTGAATCCCTCGCCGAAGGCTTCCGTAACATCAGCGACCGTCACAATGGCGTGAGGATCGCGCTCGCGCACGATCGTCTTAAGGGTATTGAGCTCTCGACGGCTCACGATGACCATAATCACCGGCTTCTCGGCACCCGAATACATGCCAGTCGCCTTAAACTTGGTACAACCACGACCCAGGCCATACATGATATCGGCAGCGATATCAGGGAACTTGTCCGAGATGATGAGTACCATACGGCGCTTGTTGCCGCCATCGACCACGGCATCGATCACATAGCCGCTGATCACCATCGATAGTCCTGCATACAGAGCATTTTCGAGCGAGAAGACCGGCGCCGATGCCGCACACACGGCAACATCGATCGCCATGACGGTCGAGCCCACCGGCAGCGAGGTGTTACGCGAGATGATTTGGCCAATCGTGTCCGAGCCGCCGGTGTTGGCGCCGGCGCGCAACACCATGCCGTAACCGATGCCCGTGATAATGCCGCCCCACATAGCGGGAAGCATCAGGTCTGCATGTGCCAGAGGCGCTACAAACGGGGCGAACAGATCGGTAAAGAAGCCCAGCAGCACAAAGCCCGTCGCGGTCTGCACCACGTAGAACATGCCGCCCTCGCGCATAACGACCAGCAGCAGCAAGGCATTCATCACGATGGTCTGGATACCGACGGGAAGCGACACGCCTCGCGCCGCGCCGACTGCCTGGATAATAGTCGCAAGGCCCGTAACGCCACCGGCGGCAAGACCATTGGGAATCAAAAACAGGTCGGTCGCGATGGCGGCCAAGGCACACCCCAACATGATCTGGGGCAGATCGTGAAAGAAGTTCATCGAAAGAATGCGCTTGATGTCCAGACGATATGCCATGCTGCCTCCCTCAAAAAAGCGCACCCCATCGGATGCGCTTTGAACTTCTTCTTGTATTCGATTCTACCGATTCGCCGGACAAAAACCACCCCTGCGCAGGGTTTGCTCTGGATACAAAACCACCCTGCTGGGAGGGTTTTAATCCATTTCCACATAAACCGGGCGGTTTATGCAGATGGGGTCTCCGCGTCAGCGTTACCGGTGGCCCAGCGATGGTAGCCAATAACAAACGGGTCCAGGTCGCCATCGTCAAGAACGGCCTCGACATTGCTGGTCTCCACGCCCGTGCGTAGGTCCTTGACCATCTGGTACGGGTAGAGCACGTAGCTGCGAATCTGGTTGCCAAAACCAATCGTGGTCTTGGGTCCGCGGATCTCATCGAGCGCCTCGGCACGCTTCTCAAGCTCAATCTCGTACAGGCGAGCCTTGAGGATCTGCATGCACGCGGCCTTGTTCTGGATCTGGCTGCGCTCGTTTTGGCAGGTGACCACAATGCCGCTGGGGAAATGCGTCACGCGCACGGCGGAGTCGGTGGTGTTAACGCCCTGGCCGCCCGGGCCGCTCGCGTGGTACACGTCCACGCGGATGTCATCGGGACTGATCTCGATGTCGATATCATCGGGTAGCACGGGGATGACCTCGACGCCGGCAAACGTGGTCTGGCGGCGCTTCTTGTCGTCGGTGGGGCTAATGCGAACCAAGCGGTGGACGCCGGCCTCGGCGCGCAGCATGCCAAATGCGTCCTTGCCCTCGACAGTAAAGGTCGCGCGGTCGATGCCGATGACCTCGGCTGCGGGACAGTCGTTGATGGTGACCTTCCAGCCGCGACGCTGGCAGTACTTCATGTACATCTTAAAGAGCATGAAGGTCCAGTCCTGGGCCTCCAGACCACCCTGTCCGGGCTTGATGGTCACAATGGCATCGCCGTGATCGAACTCACCGGTAAACCAGCTCGAAAGCTCAAGCTCATCGATGGCACGGGCCAGGCGCTCAGCCGTGGCTGTAGCCTCCTCGCGAAGGGCGACGGCGTCGGGGTCATCCCCCATCTCCTCGGCAAGCTCCAGCGCGGCGCGGGCATCGGAAAGCTCGCCGCGCGCGGTGTCCACGGCAGCGATATCTTCCTTGGTACGCGCGATCTCCTCCATGGTGGCACGGGCGGCGTCGGCGTCATCCCAAAAGCCAGGGGCAACACTTTTGGCCTCGAGCTCGGTCACGCGTGTGCGCTTTTCGTCCAAATGGAGATACGACTCGACCTCGCCGAGCCGGTCCGCGAACGCGTCCAGCTCGGCGGGCGTTACCTCTAAAGCCTCAGCCATTAACGATTCCTGCCGTGGCAGTACTTAAACTTCTTGCCGCTACCGCAGGGGCACGGGTCGTTGCGGCCCACGTTGACGTACGGATCGTCGCTCTCGGACTTGCGATAGGTGGTCACCTTGCCACCGTTGTTGACGGCAGCCGGTCCGCCCTGGACAGCCGTGCGGGCCTGCACCTGCGCCTGCTTGCGCAGCACCGAGTCGCCGTTATCACCATCGACCTCGGCAGGACCGGAGAAGCGCGCGCCCTCGAGCGCGGGCTCTTCCTTGTGCTCCACGGCACGCGGGGCAGCCTTGATCTCGATGCGCAGAACCGTGCGCAGGTAATCCTCATACATGGTATCGACGAGTATCTGGAACGCGCCGTAGGCCTCGGTCTTGTACTCAACCAGCGGGTCGCGCTGGCCAAAGCCGCGCAGCCCGATGCCGGTCTTAAGGTAGTCCATCTCCTGCAGGTAGTTCATCCAGCGGGTATCGATGACGCGCAGCATGACCTGGGTGTTGAGCTCGCGCATCAGGTCCTCGCCCAAGCGCTCGGCCTTCATGTTGTAGCACTTCTCTACGTAAGCCAGGACATCGGCAGCCAGGGCCTCATAATCCTCGTCGGGGAACTTCGGCGTATCGATGTGGCCGGTGAGCTCCACAACCCACTTGCGCAGGCCCTCCAGGTCGCGCTCGCCATCGTGACTGTCCTTGGTGCAGAACTCCTGCACGCAGCGGTACACGGTGTCGTGCATGACCTCGGTGATGTGGTCGGTCAGGTCCTTGCCGTCCAGAATCTTATTGCGCTCGGCGTAGATGACCTGGCGCTGCTTGTTCATGACGTCGTCGTACTCAAGGACGCTCTTACGCATGGAGAAGTTGATGCTCTCGACCTTGTGCTGGGCGCTCTCGACGGCCTTGGAGATGATCTTGTGCTGGATGGGCATGTCGTCGCCCATGTCGGCCGTGACCATCATCTTGGAGACGCGGTCCATCTTGTCGCCGCCGAACAGGCGCATGAGGTCGTCCTCGAGCGACAGGTAGAACTGGGTCTCGCCCGGATCGCCCTGACGGCCGGAGCGGCCGCGCAGCTGGTTGTCGATACGACGGGACTCGTGGCGCTCGGTGCCGATAACGGTCAGGCCACCGGCGGCAAGCACGCGCTCGCGCTCGGCCTTGCAGGTCTCCTTGGCCTCGGCGTTAAACTGCTCGAGCTGCTCGGGCGTCACGTCCTCCATGGTCAGGCCCTCGTACTCAAGGCGCTCGCGCACCAGCTCGTCGGGGTTGCCGCCCAGCAGGATGTCGGTACCACGACCGGCCATGTTGGTGGCGATGGTCACGGCGCCGTAGCGTCCGGCCTGGGCAACGATGTGGGCCTCGCGTTCATGGTGCTTGGCGTTGAGGACCTCGTGTGCGATGCCGCGCTTGGTAAGGGCGGCGGACAGCTTCTCGGAGCTCTCGATGGAGACGGTGCCCACCAGGACCGGCTGGCCCTTGGCGTGACGCTGCTCGACATCGTCGGCGACGGCGTTGTACTTGGCCTGAATGGTGCGGTACACCAGGTCCTCGTGGTCCACGCGCTGCACGGGCTTGTTGGAGGGGATGACCTCGACGGGCAGCTTGTAGATCTCGCGGAACTCGGCATCCTCGGTAAGTGCCGTGCCGGTCATGCCGGAGAGCTTGTCATACAGACGGAAGTAGTTCTGCAGGGTGATGGTGGCCAGGGTCTGGTTCTCCTCGCGTACGAGCACGCCCTCTTTGGCCTCGATGGCCTGGTGCAGGCCCTCGGAGTAACGGCGACCTTCCATAATGCGGCCGGTGAACTCGTCGACGATCTTAACCTCGCCGTTGGTGACCACGTACTGCTTGTCGCGGTGGAACATGTACTGGGCCTTCAGCGCCTGTTGCAGGTGGTTGACCAGCTGACCCGAAAGGTCGGCGTAGATGTCATCGATACCCAGGCGGCGCTCGATTTTCTTAAGGCCGCGCTCGGTGGCGGCGATGGTGTGCTTGGCCTCGTCCATGACGTAGTCGCCCGTGGGTTCAACGTCCTCGGTGGCGGTAAGCATGTCGTGCGACACGTCCTCGCCGCGCTCAAGGCCACGCACGGCACGCGCGAAGTCCTTGTAGGTACTGGCGGACTTGGTGCCAGCGCCCGAGATGATCAGCGGGGTGCGAGCCTCATCGATCAGGATGGAGTCGACCTCGTCGACGATGGCGTAGTTGTGACCGCGCTGCACGCGCTGCTCGGGACGGGTGACCATGTTGTCGCGCAGGTAATCAAAGCCGAACTCGGAGTTGGTGCCGTAGGTGACGTCGGCCTGGTAGGCCGGGCGCTTGAGCTCGAGCGGCATGTTGTTCTGGAGCAGACCGACGGTCATGCCCAGGTACTTATAGATGCGGCCCATCCACTCGGAGTCGCGCTTGGCAAGGTAATCATTGACAGTAACGACGTGCACGCCCTTGCCGGCAATAGCGTTGAGATAGCCAGCCAACGTGGAGACGAGGGTCTTACCTTCGCCGGTCTTCATCTCGGCGATGTGGCCCTCGTGCAGTGCCATGGCGCCAATGAGCTGCACGTCAAAGTGGCGCATACCCATGGTGCGCTTGGAAGCCTCACGCACGGTGGCAAAGGCCTCGGGGAGCATGTCGTCAAGCGACTCGCCGCTGGCGTAACGCTCGCGGAACTTATCGGTCTGGCCGCGAAGTTCCTCCTCGGTCATCTTCTCAAACTGGGGCTCAAGACCGTTGATCTGGTCGACGATCTTGTAGTAGCGCTTAAGGTCCTTATCGGATCCAAAGGACAGCAGCTTTGACATGAATCC
Source organism: Collinsella sp. AF05-9 (assembly GCF_003465595.1). Taxonomy (NCBI): domain Bacteria; kingdom Bacillati; phylum Actinomycetota; class Coriobacteriia; order Coriobacteriales; family Coriobacteriaceae; genus Collinsella; species Collinsella sp. AF05-9. The sequence continues at coordinate 1,171 of NZ_QSBB01000011.1, read as the reverse complement.
CATGTGGTTTTCCTTTTTGGCCATCGCCCACGCCGTGCAGCTGCGGGCGAGTTAAACACAGATGATTGTACTTTAGCCAAACAAGGCGCGGCCTATACGGTCGACCTCGACCGCCACGTAATAACTATGACCAACCTGCCACAATGGGACAGGTTTATTTTGGCAAGTTTTATCTGAGCAAACGCCGTCTCTCTGCCATTTGGTGCCACGGGGACAGGTTAGCTTGCACCAATAAAATGAAAAGGGCCGCGCACCCAAATGGGTGCGCGGCCCTCATGCCATGAATGCGAGTGTTTCCGCGGCGAGCTATTTACTCAGCAGCCTCGGTGGTCTCGGCCTCGGCAGCGGCCTCCTCGACGGGAGCCTCTGCGGGAGCCTCGGCGGCCTGCTTGGCAGCCTCCTCGGCAAACTTAGCAGCACGCTTGGCCTTCTCGGCAGCCTTAGCCTCAGCGGCGGCCTTGCGAGCGGCCTCGGCCTCAGCAGCCTTGGCAGCCTTGGCAGCCTTGGCCTCCTCGGCCTTCTTGAGCTGGGCGGCAGCGGCGCCACCGAACTTGTCGGCGAAGCGCTGGACGCGTCCACCGGTGTCGACGAACTTCTGCTGGCCGGTGTAGAACGGGTGGCACTCGTTGCAAAGCTCGACCTTCATCTCGGACACGGTAGCGTGCGTCTTGAAGGTGTTGCCGCAGGAGCACGTCACCGTGCACTCGACATACTGGGGATGGATACCCTGCTTCATGGTAGGACTCCTTATTAGTCAGGCGCTGGTTACCGATCAGCGCATAAGGCGTCTTGGTTTCCGACCAAGACAACAAACTCGGCTATGGTACCACGGCGCCGCGTGTCCCACAAAAGGTTCACGGTCTTTTCGGCACAACACGAGCTGGACCTTAAATATCAACTTCATCCGAACACTCCCCCACATTCATCTCTCGTATGTATCGAGGTATTCCTGCTTGAGCGTCTGCGAGGACGACTTGATCTTTTCCACGAGCGTGCCGGCCTCGATGAAGTAGAACGAGTTGGTGAGGTCTGCCAGGTCGTCGAGCAGATGGCTTGAAATGAGCACGCTTCGTCCCCGCGCCACCTCGCTGCGCATCGCGTCGCAGGAGGTTTTCCGTTTTCCCGGATCGAGGCCGTTCAGCGGTTCATCGAGGATGAGGTACGGGCAATC
>NZ_QSBB01000010.1:0-59994 GCF_003465595.1 Collinsella sp. AF05-9 | reverse complement strand
ACCGGGAGTAGCGTCGAAGGTTGACAAAACTATAGGAACACCCAACGACTAGTAGCCACAAAAGCGGGCAACAGGCGCAAGCGGCTGCTCGCGAAAGACGCGCTCGACAGCAGCGCGGTATTCATCGACCTTTTTGGTCTTGCGAACAAGCTTGTGAACGGTCGCGGGATCGGCGAAGGCGCATTTGGCGTAGAACCACCACTCCTTCATGCGAAAGACCGCGTTGTCCCCAATCTCGTCCGCATAGGCCGCAAACAGCATGTCGTGGAAGCGCTGCAGCTCAGCGGCCGTGGCAGCAGGGCCGCCCTTAACCATGCGAGCCAGCGCGGGGTTCGCGAGCAAGCCGCGCCCCAACATTACGTGGCGTGTTCCGGGATAGGCCCCCACCAGCGCATCCATGTCCTCAAGATCAAAGATGTCGCCGTTATAGGCCACGGGAAACGGCGCCCGCTCCAACGTCTCGCCGTAAAACTCTTTACGCGGCGAGCCCGTATAACGGTCCTTTTGCACGCGCGGATGCACGATCAGCTCTGCCAGCGGCATGCGGCAATAGAGGTCGAGCACGCGTTCGTACTCGTCATCGCTTTCCAACCCCAGCCTGGTCTTGACCGACACCGGCAAGGGTGAGCGTTCGCACACGTCGCTCAAGAACACCTCGAGCTCATCCAGGTTGCGCAGAAAGCCCGAACCCTTGCCTTTGGCAACAACCGTACCCGAGGGGCAGCCAAGGTTGAGATTGACCTCGCGGTACCCCATCTCGGCGAGCACCTGCGCCGCCCACACAAACTCGTCCGCATTCTTGGACATCAGCTGAGGTACTACGTTAAGCCCCTGGTTATTGGCAGGATCGACCTCTTTAAACGCCTTGCCACCAAAGCGGTTGCCCACCCGCGGCGGCGGCAAAAACGGCGTGTAATAACAATCGAGTGCGCCAAAGCACTCCGCATGCACGCGACGGAACACATGCCCGGTAATCCCCTCCATAGGGGCCAGCGATAAATTCATCAACATCCACTCTCAAATCAATGTGACAAAGGGACAGTCCCTTTGTCACATCCCATTCAAGCGGTTCAGGAACTCTTCGCAGGCGCGAGAACGCAGGCGATATTTTTTCCACACCAGATACGATGCAATGGTGAAGGGGCAAAAGGGCAGTCCCTTTGCCCCAAGTGCCGGCTACCGGACGCAAGCTAGTTGCCGTTCGCGAACGCCGCCCATATTTCGAGGTCTAATACTTTTCCCGAGAAGTGAACGGCTGTATTTGGACCCCCGAAGCATTGACATTTTTAGGCGTCAAAACCGCAGGATTTGACTGGCAAAACCGCAGGAAATTGCACGCCAAAAGTGTCGATGCTTCGGGAGTCCGTTTTCACTCGTTCACTTCTCGGGAAAAGTATTAGACCTCGATTCCGCAGTCCCCGATGTGACAAAGGAACAGTCCATTTGTCACATTCAGAATTGACCCCCCCCGCAATAGCTCATCGATGGCGGGATTCTCTATACTGGGTCACATATGACGGTATCGCGCCAAAGGAGAACGCCGTGACCACGTCGCAGATATCCCTGCTCGCGCTCATCTTGGTTGGGGGCATCGGCATCCTGCTTATCGGAGTGAGCGCGCTCATGAAAGCCGCCGCTCGCAAGAAAGCCAAGGCCTGTACCGCCGTGACCATGGGAACGGTCATCGACCATCGCTTTATGGGCGAAGGCAGGATGTATCCCGTTTTGGAATACGCCGTCGACGGCACGCAATACCACGCGAAAAAACAATTCCGTGGCATAAAGACCAAAAGCTTGTCGGGACTCCCCATCCGCACGCAAGCCACCGCCTACGAAGACGCCAAGGGCTGGCTGCACGTGCAGACAGGCCCCATCGCCCGCCTAGGCACCCTCGCGGAGCAGCTTTGGCCCCTCGGTAGCCAAATGACCGTGTACTACAACCCCAGCAACCCAGACAAAAGCTATGTCGAACGCCCCATCGTGGGCAACTTTGCCACACTGATGTTTAACATCGCGGGCTTCTTGCTCATCGCGATGAGCATCTTGCTCTATGTTCTTATCCAGCGCTAGCTCAAACTGATGCGCCCCGCACCCCATGCGCCGCAACGACCGCCACGACACCAAGGAGCAGCTATGGCTACACTTTCCGAACAAGAACGCAAGCGCATCCAGCGATACTGCATCTGTCCCAAGGTTGCCGGCGCGGCGCTTGCCATGGCGTTTGTGCTGCCTTTTTTGATCATTCCCTTCGAAATGATTGACGATATCGTCTTCCATCATGAAAGCTTCCAGGAGACGGGCATGATGACCGCCTTGGCGCTCACCGCCGTCGAGCTCATCATCTTCTGCTATTGCGCGCTCGCGCCGCGCTTTGGCATGCGCGGCAAGCAGTGGAGGGAAATGCAGCACCGGCTCGCCGTCGAGCAGAGCGAAAAAGACCGCTCGGCACAAATTGCAGGCGTTGTTGGCACGCAGGCCGCCGCGCGTCTGCTCAAGAACAGCGACAATGAGACCGCACGCAACCTGGGCGGTGCGGCAGAAGTCGCCGCTGCCGTAGGCGCCGTCGCCACCGCGGCAGACGTGCTTGCCGAAAGCTTTGCCAACGCAAAGGCCATGGCAGAGGCCTGTGGCGTGCCTATCCCCCGTGCAAAAAAGTGGATCGTCGCGCTTGTGGCACTGCCCCTCGCAATCGTGTGCGGTGCCTATATCCCGCAGCTGGCGCAGGGAAACATCGAGATGCAACAGAACGCCGCGGCCGCGGCCGAGCAGATCGCCATCGCCCGCAAGACGCTAGAGCCCGCATGCGAGTACGTATCCGCCGATGACCCTTACGAGCGATATCAAGATTACGGCTATCACGTCCGCGGCTACCTTCACGACGGCGACTCCGATACCCAGAAGACCTATACGTACCTGGATTTCGACAACAAGGGAACGCTCAAGGAAGTGAGTTACATAGCAGAGATCGACCCCGACGCGAGCCTTGAGGACAACCTCGCCCGCATCGAGCTCGACTTGGACGAACTTTCCTCTGTCGTCCAAACCGTAGACGTCAAGACCGTGAGTCCCGAGCTCCTAGCACCGCAAAAGCTCCCCGAAGAGTTTAGGCAGGCATTTTTGAACGGCTCACTCTACGAGAGAATCTCTATCAGGACGAGTGACGACCCCATCAAGGTGTATTACTCGTTTGATACGGATCCCGAGGACGAGTTTGACGAGTACACCCATCCAAGCATCCGTATCACGTTGATGGGCAAAACGAGCTAGGCGCCCAATGTGACAAAAGGACTGTCCCTTTGTCACATTCCATGAAAAAGGGCACCGGCGTTAGCCGATGCCCTAAAGCTGCTGCAGATTAACTCCTACAGCGTATGACTAAGACGAATCGAACTATTCGTCCCAAGAGAGGCTCTTACCAGTCTTCTTTGCCAGCAGCAAGAACAGACCGATGATGACGTTGCATGCAATACAGAAGATGAAAACGCCCTGGAAGGAGCCGACAAGCTCGTATACCTTCATCATGACGGGCATGCCAAAGGCGCCGACGATATAGCCCACGGAGCAGATGAGCGCGAAGATGCGACCAAAGTCACGGGAGCCAAAGACGTCCATCACCAAAACGGTCAGAGCGGTGCCGGCGATGACGTACATGACGTCGTTAACACCGGCAGCAAGAATGCTGAGCGTCGAGTTGCCGCTGCTCATCATGAGCATGACAAAGGAGAGAATCGAGACGGCGAGCCAGCTCAGAATGGCCTTGGTGCTGCCAAACTTATCGCAAGTGGTACCGACGATCGGGTTGAGGAACAGGTCGAACAGCGATGCGGCGGAAACCATGAAGCCACCCACCATGGGGCTAAAGCCGACCTCGGCGGCATAGGTGGGGAACAGCTGGTTCATGCAGCAAGTAAGCTGAACGAGGCAGAGGAAGCCGATGCAGAAAAAGAATGCAGGCGACTTAATAGCGCGTGCGTAGCTAACGCCACGTGCACTATCCTCGGTCGTCTCCTCGGTCTCGGCGACCGTCTCGCCTTCGACATAGCCATAGGGCAGCATGCCCTTGTCCTGGGGCTTATAGCGGATAATCAGGATGGAAGCGGGAAGAATGAGCACGGCGGAGACGCCAGCGAGCACCAGATAACCAGTCCTCCAGCCAGCAGCCTCAATGACAGAGGTGATGACGGGACTCATGATGAGCATGTAAATCGAGTTCACTGCCCAAGCGAGACCAATTGCCAGGCCGCCAGATTTTTTGAACCACTGGTCAATAACATCGGACATGGCGACACCGGTAGTGAAGGCGAAGCAAACGCCAATCAAAGCACCAGCTGCGATGAACATCCAGACTTCGGTGTAGAAGGCCATGCCTGCGCCAGCGGCGAGCAGAATAAGCTCGACGACGGGGAGCCAAAACTTGCCAACAACCTTGGGGATGAGTTTTCCGACAAACGGAAGAGCCGCTGCAAGACCAATGAGCGTTGCAGTGAAGTAATACGAGAAGATGGAGTAGTCAAATCCGAACTCCTCGCACACGGGCGCGACGAAGGAGCCAGCGATTACGCTATAGGATCCGGTCGTACCGGCAGACATGAGGCCGAGCGCGATCACGAGAACCCATGCGTAAACCTTGCTGCTCTTTAACTTTGCATTTTCCATTGATACAGCTCCTAGAGACCCAGAAGGGCGCACATAACGGCCTTGATGGTGTGCTGACGGTTCTCTGCCTCACGGAAGATGACCGACGCGTTGGCCTCAAAGCACTCGTCCGCAATCTCAAAGCCCTCGGTGATGATTTCACGATGCAGGTCGTTCTTGCACTGGTCGAGCAACATCTTGCCAACGCGGTGATTTGCGTTGTGAACAGAGGGGAGCTCGTGCATGCAGAAGATGTCGGGGTTGTTGGTGCGCTTGCACAGCTCACTGGTGACGCGATAGGGGTACAGGGACTCGGCGTCGCCAAGCCAAGAGTTGTAGTCGTCAGGGTCCAGAACCTCGTCGCCGCACTCGGGGTTGATGTAGCGCCACTCCTCGGTAACGATTACGTCGACACCGTCCAGAGCATCAAGGTCAGAGGTGATGGTGAAGGTCCTGTTAGGCGCGTACTTGGCGTAGCAGGCCTCAACCTCCTCGATCATTTCCTTGCACATCTGGTGACGGAGGTCGTCGGGGCCGATGGCGAGGAAGTCCATGTCGAGCATCGCGCACAGACGGCCATACCACACGGGGGCGCCGGCGCAGTTGCCAACGAAGGCCATCTTCTTGCCACGGCTCGTGCGCAGACCACCCCACTGCTCCTCCATCGTGAGAGCGTCAGCGAGCATCTGGGTCGGGTGATCGCCGAGGGTGAGGGCATTGATGACTGGAATATCGACCAAGTCGGCGACATCATAGAGGAACTGCTCGTCCTTTTGTGCACGATAGACAATGAGATCATACATGCCGTTGAAGACGCGCATGGCATCCTCGATGGTCTCGCAATCGCCCATGTGGGAGTTGGTCAGATAGGTGAAGCCCATGCCCAGGTCGTTGCAAGAGGTCTCAAAGGCGCAACGAGTGCGGGTCGAGCCCCACTCAAAGTTGGCGAGAACGTTCTTGCCGGGGAAGTAGCGCTGGTCGACACCGGACTTTTTCTGGGCCTTGAGGTTCCAGGCAAGATCGATGAGGTAACGGAAATCCTCAGAGGAAAGATCGTGGATGTTGAGGTAGTCGCGACCGCGAAGGCTGTTGTTCATGCCTATTTCCTTTCAATTGTTTGATGGGTAAGTGTCGAATGCGCCCCCGAGGGAAACACGGATATCCCTCGGGGACTGTAAGTGTGGCGCTTGGATCAGGCAGCGCAAGTTTAAGAACTTGCTAGCAGCTGGCGGCCACGTCCTTGGTCCAGCAGTGCACGCCGCCGCCGGACAGGTTAAGCGCGAGAGAGTCGATCATGATGACCTTGCGATCGGGGAAGCAGCTCTCAAGAACCGCCTTGGCCTGCTCGTCCTTCTCCTTCACGACTTCGCTCATGCCTTCGTGGTAATAACGCTGGCCAAGAACGACGCCGTTGCAGATGAGGAAGTTGCAGTAGCTTGCTGCGGCATAAAAGTGAACGGGGCCTTCGGGCCAAGGGGTGCCATCCATGAACTTGCCGCCCATTTCGTCGATGAAGCCCTTATACAGCTCGTAGTCCTCGTCGCCGGGAGCGATGACAACCTCGATCGGCTCGGCAGTGGGCATGCGGACGATTTCGAAGGGCTTGCCCTCCCAGTCCGTCTCGGCGCGTAGAATCTCGTAGGCGGCGTCGATGCGACGATGCGATTCCGCGCCCGCCTTGCTCGAGGCGGCCTCCTCATCGGATACCTCGGCAAGAAGAATCTTGTTCGGGGTGATAAAGCGGCACATCTCATCGATGTGGGCGGCGAAGCTCATGCCGAAGACAGGAGTTCCATCTTCCTTCTCGTCGAGGATGCCCAGTCGATAGTCGTCGTCCTCAAGCATAGGCTGCGGCAGCCAGATAACCTTGTTGAGGTTGTAGATGCGCTTGTACTCGGCCTCCACTTCCTCTTTTGAGAACTCGGGATTGCGCTTGCGGCATTCCGTGTCCTCGATGGCGATCAGGGTGCCGTGACCGTCAAACTCGCGGTCGCCGCCCTCCGAAACCATTTCGGAATTGACGATATCGAAGCACCCGAGCGCAACCGCCATGTGAACAGCTGCCCTGCGTGCGGACTGGCACTCTGGGGAGTTCTTGTCCCACACGCCATAATAGGTCCAAGCGGGGTTGACCATATAGGAATGGCCTTCGTCGTCGACCATGATGCTGGGGCCGTTGTCGCGAACGTAGAAGTTGGAGTCTTCGAACTGCGTAATCTGGATACGGTCGAGATCCACCCCTTCTTCTTTAAGGCGCGAGCAGGCTTCCTCGTAGGAGCCGGGGGTGCCACAGTTGAGATTGACCGTAACGTCGCCATACTCAAGCAAAGCTTTAATTACGTCAACGCAGGGCTGGCGATTATCGAAGCCCTCTGCGCGAATGTAATCGGGAAGCCATGTCACATAGACGTTGGAGCGCTTCTCAAACTCGCCCGGCATACGATAGTTCTCGTACATGGTTGGTCCTTCCGTCGGGTTTCCCGCAATGCTGTCCGGCCGCGACAATAGCGGGGTTGCACCAGCTATAGTACTACTATACCTACCGTTCGGTAGGTGTTTTTGTATAATTGCCATTCGCCTGTCGATACCTACCGTTCACCGTTTATAGTGGTCGTGTTTGGACACGAATTGATGTTCCGTTGCCATTCTTAATAATGTTGGCAATGCGGAAGTGATTTGCAATGGAGAAGTGAAGCGTGAGCACAAAGGGAAAAATATTGGACGCAATGTATGATCTTGTGGCAGAAGTCGGTTACGACAAGGCGTCCATTGGAAAAATCTGCGACCGTGTCGGTATATCCAAGCCATCGGTGTACTACTACTTTCCCTCTAAAGAGGATATTTTCACCACGCTCTTAGATAGTATGTTTCCGACTATCGACTATCAGCGCGACTACTCGCTAATAGTCGATAGGGACGGATTCAAGGCGGCGCTTATCGAGCTCGGCAATTCGGTTATAGGTGGCTATCGTAGTGATGAAAAGCGCCGTCGCGTGCTGGCCGAGGTCAGTATTCAGGCAAATCGAATCCCTGCAGTTCAGGAACGTCAGGCAACGGCGATCAACCGAACTATGGACGCGCTTAAAGACATCCTTCTCCATGGCCTAGAAATTGGCGCGTTTTCCGATGAAACAGACGTCATGCTGTACGTGCAGATTCTTTACACCGTACTTGAGGGAGCGAGCAATACCGTTGCTCAAGATGAAGACATCGATGAAAAGGCTGTTTGGGCAGGGATCGTCGAACTCATGTTTAAATAGGCGCGTAATAACAGAGGCACCTTGGCAAGCGCGATGCGACGACTTGCGGGGTCGCGGAATGGTTCGAAACCCGTGTTCGCGATGATTGCAAAAGTTGTTGAATAGAAATTGGGGCCGATTCCAGCTATGTTGGAATCGGCCCCAATTTCGTTTTAACTTGCGGAGACAAATGACAGGGCTGAAGGGCAGTTCGTTGGTCAGGTTATTTCGCGGTAGTCTTATTGAGGATACCGGAAACTAAAGCAAATGTCGCAATCAGAAGGTTGCAGATGATACAGAAGACGAATACTCCTTGGAAAGACCCTGCCATACCGTAAACCTTCATCATGACTGGCATTCCGAAAGCTCCGACAACATAGCCCGCTGAGCAAATAATCGAATAGATCCTTCCAAAATCGCGTGATCCGAAGAGCGAGAGGAGAATCATCGGCATTGCAGTTCCAACGATGGCGAACATGACGTCGTTTACGCCGGCCGCGATGATGGAAACGGTCTCGTTGCTTCCGCCAAAGATGAGAAGTAGGAATGAAAGAATGCTGACTCCCGTCCATGCGACCGTTGCTTTAATAGCACCGAGCTTGTCGCATGTTTTGCCTACGAAGGGATTTAGGAAAATATCGGAGAGCGAAGCCGCCGAAACCATTAGGCTTCCCACGATGGGATTGAAGCCGACCTCGCTTGCATAGGTCGGGAACAGCTGGTTCATGCAGCAGGTGAGTTGCGCCACGCAGAGCAGAAGGGCGCAGAGAATAAAAGATGGCGTTTTCGCGGCATCGCGGAGCGCCATGCCCGAAGAGACATCTTCCTTTTCATCGGCGCTGTAGCTCTCATGGGTTTCGGAGGTAGTCTCTCCGTACGGAAGCATATTGCGATCAGAAGGCTTAAGGCGAATGATAAATGCGCTTGTGGGCAATATCATGGCTGCAGAAACGGCCGCAAGTACGATGTAACCCGTACGCCAGCCTTGCTGCTCGATGACCAGTGTAATGACAGGACTCAATAGCAGCGTGCAGAGAGAATTAACGCCCCACGCAAGGCCGATGGCAAGACCAGACGATTTACTGAACCATTGGTCAATGACATCGGACATGCAGACACCCGTTGTGAACGAAAAGCAGATGCCGATCACTGCGGCGGAGACGATGAACATCCAGACCTCGGTGTAGAACGCCATTGCGGCGCCGGCGGCAATAAGGACGAGTTCAACGCAAATATGCCATGGTTTGCCGATTACTTTTGGAATGAAACGACTCAAAAGCGGAAGCCCAAGCGCAAGGCCAAGAAGAACCGCGGTGAAATAGAAAGAGAAAGAAGTGTAGTCAAAGCCCAGGTCTTCACATACAGGAGCGATGAATGAGCCGGCAATGATGCTGTAGGTGCCGGTTGTTCCCGCAGACATTAAACCGAGCGCAATAACGACAATCCAAGCAAATGCGCCGCTCTCACGGGGGCGGTCCTTTTCGGCTGGTGCGATAAGAGTCATGGTTACTCCGTTTCTATCGGCAATGCAACCTATATGCCTACCGATAGGTATATAAAGATGGAGATTCTTCGTCAAGTGTTAAGCGGGGAGCGGGGACCCTTAACGTGCCGAACGGTAATTGGGCCCCCAATGCGACAAAGGGACTGTCCCTTTGTCGCATTATTCGGAGCGCAGGGCCTCCACGGGATCCTTCTTGGATGCGCTGCGAGCCGGCAGCAGGCCGGCAACGACCGTCAGCAGCACCGAAATTACAATGAGCATCAGCGCGTCTTGAACGGGCAGGCTCATCAGGTTGGGCACCTGCTTGGCCGCAAGCGCCCAGGCATTAACCGGAAAGCTCACGGCCACCACGACGACAATGGCAAAGACGCCGGCAATGAGGCCTTCGATAAAGGTCTCGGCATTAAATACGTTTGCCACGTTGCGCTTTGACGCGCCGATCGCGCGCAGGATGCCAATCTCCTTTTTGCGCTCCAGCACGCTGATGTAGGTGATGATGCCGATCATGATGGAGCTCACCACCAAACTGATACTCACGAATGCGATGAGCACCAAGCTGATGGTGTTCACGATGTCGGTCACCGAGCCCATGATGATGCCCATGTAGTCGGTATACGAGATTGCCTGCTCATCGTGGCCGGCAGCTTTGACCTGCTTGTTGTACGCATCGATGTGATCGAGCGCACGCTCCTTGGCCTCAAAGTCGCGCGGGAAAATCTTAACCGAAATGGGGTCCGCCTCGTCCGCATAGCCCAACGTGGTCAGATTGTTGTCGTAGGTGAGCTTCGACGCCTTGGCATAGCTCATCATGAGCGAACTCAGGTCCTCAACGTCCATGTTAAAGTGGATAGCGCGAGCAAAGGCGTTCGCATCCACGCGCATGGCGCTCGCCAAGTTGGCAAAACTCGAAGACATCTGCGTCGCCATTTGGTCCGTGAGCCCTGCCGCACCCGCCTTGAGCTGGGTTGATACCGTCGTCGCAATCTGCTCGCTGACCGCCTTCATCACCTGATCCATAGACTGCTGCAAATACGGAGCCAGCTGCTTTTGCACATAGTCGCCCATCACCTGCTGCAGACGCTCGGCCAAGGCATCGCCGCCCAACGCCTTGAGCTGAGCCAGGCATTGCTGGGCTGCGGCATCATGCTCAAGATACGCCGAGAATGCGGCAGCAAGCTTTGACGCGTCCTTAAGATCTTCGGGCGACAGCGCCTTAAACTGATCAGACTGCAGAAAGCCCTCAAACAGCTGGTTGGCAAGCGTTCCTACCTGCTGCATCTGCTCGGGCGTGAGTTCCAGACCGTCAAAGATGCCCGAGAAATCTGGGGCCGGCGCTTTGGCCATGATGTCGCTGAAGTCGATGTCCTTCCCAACGCCCGAAAGGTCAAGGTCCAGCCCGGACAAATCAAGGCTAGAAAGGTCCATGCCGCCGGCCGCACCCGAGAGCGCAGACGAATCGAGAGAGAACGCGCTCTTCAGCGCCGCCTCGTCCACACTGAACATGCTGCTCAGATCCACGCCTTGCTTGGCCTCGCCCTGCAGCTCGTCGAAGGTTTTACCCGTAAAGACATCCGTCTCGGGGTGGGCAAGCTGCTCCTGCACGATCTGCGAATCGGCGGCGCGCTTCATAAGCTGGCAAGTCAGCGCATGCGTATAGGCAATGCCCGGAGTCAATGCGCTCGCGTTTGCCGCCTCGTTGGGTCGCACCACGCCCACAATGCGCACGTCAATACCGTCGGCAACCTTGGCTTTCATAAAGTCGGCGTCGCCAGACATGTCAGCCCACATGCCGGTCTCTTCGTTTTTGCGATAGGCATCGGCCGGCGACAACACCTTAAACATCGTGGACAGCGCATCGTCGTAGGTAAAGTCAGTGCCGGTCTTGGGCGTCTTGACCTTGCCGTCGGCCGTCATGGCACTGTTAACCAGGTCGTTGAGCTCATCGATATCCAGCGCACCGATGCTGTAGAGCGTGTAGTCGCCCACCGTTCCGCGGCTCGAAAGCACCATCACGGCCTCGTTGGCTGACGTAGGCCAATGGCCGGCAACGACATCGTACTGGCTGTCGAGCAGGCTCTGGTCGTCAATCATCTCGTTGAAGACCGACGTTCCCATAGATTCCATGCTCACCGTTGCCGCCGAGCTCGCGCCCCCGCTCATGGCCTCAGTCATAGCGTTGGGCACCAGCCGGACAGGCTTCCCATCGCCATTCCCGGCACGATAGACAACCGGCGTCACGCCATAGCCGTACTGGATGGCATTGACCTCTTTATCGATGCCATCGCCACCGGCATCGAGCCATGCCTTAAAGCTCGTCATGTCGTTGGACTTAACGCTCGCAAACATATCCTTTACGGCCGTGACCACGGGGATCTTATCGGTTCCCCGAGCCTTGCCGTCAGTGCTGCCGTCGGACGAGCCCTCGTTCTTGGACGTATCGTCATCCGTGGTCCCCTGTCCGCCCATCATGGACGACAGGTCGTAATCCTGCTTGGAAATGGTGAGCGGGTAGCTTGAGAGCGTGTCCTCCTCGACCTTTTTGATGTAGCCGTTTACGCCGTTGGAGAGCGCCAGAATCGCCGCGATGCCAATAATGCCAATCGAACCTGCAAAGGCCGTCATGGCCGTGCGGCCCTTCTTGGTCATGAGGTTTCGGGCAGAAAGCCCCAGGGCCGTCATAAAGCTCATCGAGGTTTTGCGCGTGGGCTTGGCCTCGCGACGCGCGGCCTCGGCAGCATCAAAGGGATCTGAATCGTCGGTGACCTTGCCGTCCGCCAGGTTGACAATGCGCGTGGCGTACTTGTACGCCAGCTCGGGATTGTGCGTGACCATGATGACCAGACGGTCGCGCGCAACGTCCTTGAGCAAATCCATGACCTGGACGGACGTCGTTGAGTCCAAGGCGCCGGTCGGCTCGTCAGCCAGCACAATCTCGGGGTCATTGATCAGGGCGCGGGCAATGGCCACGCGCTGCATCTGCCCGCCCGAAAGCTGGCTCGGGCGCTTGTCAACGTGCTCGCCCAGACCGACTGCCTCGAGCGCCTTGCGCGCACGTTGGCGGCGCTCGGCATGCCCCACGCCCGTGAGCGTAAGCGCCAACTCCACGTTTTCCAAAATGCTCTGGTGCGGAATGAGGTTATAGCTCTGGAACACAAAGCCGATGCGATTATTGCGATAGGCATCCCAATCGCGGTCGCTGAAGTCCTTGGTCGAGATGCCATCGATCAGCAGGTCGCCGGAATCGAAATGGTCGAGTCCACCAATGACGTTGAGCATCGTAGTTTTACCCGAGCCCGAAGGACCCAGGATGGCTACGAACTCGTTATCGCGAAAAGACAGGCTTACGCTGTCGAGCGCTACCTGCGTAAACGACTGCGTAACGTACCTTTTGCAAATAACTCTGAGATCCAGCATGGACGGCAACCTCTCTCGCGCGGGCGCGCTCGCCCGCTCCCCCGCCGTTCACGTTCGGCGCGTTTGTCCTACTCTATCCTCATTTTTGGCCGATACCAGTGAGGAATGTAACGAACCGCGCCAAAAAACGAACGGGACAGCACGCCGCATGGCGCACCATCCCGCATATAACATCCCCGATGCGACAAAGAGGCTGTCACTTTGTCACATTCCAATGCGCGCTACTTTTCGAGCCCGCACGGCATAACGTTAGCGCTGCCGCGGCGAGCCTCAGTCACGGCTGCAAAGAAGCGATAGCCGCCCGAGAAGTTAAAGCACTCAAAGCCATGCTGCGCCAAAATACGGCAAGCAATGTAGCTGCGAATGCCGCTTTGGCAAATCACGTAGACCGGCTTGGCCCGGTCGAGCTCGCCCAGGCGATTGCGTAGATCATCGACGGGAATGTTTACGAAACCATCGATATGCCCGCGCTCATACTCCCCTTCCGTACGAACATCGAGCAGCTGCACGCTGCCATCGCGTGGCAAGTTGGGCTCATCCTCCCAATGCCACTGCGCCAGTATGCCGCGATTGAGGTTCTCGATCATAAAGCCCGCCATATTGACGGGATCCTTCGCCGATGAATACGGCGGCGCGTATGCTAGGTCCAAATCCTTAAGCCTATCGCCGCGCATGCCTGCCTGGATGGCAGTCGCCAGAACGTCGATACGCTTGTCCACACCATCGATGCCCACGATTTGCGCACCCAGCAGGCGCAATCCCTGCTTCTCGAAGACAACCTTCATGGTCATGGGCGTTGCACCCGGATAATAACCCGCATGCGAACCGGGCGACAGGACCACGCTGTCGCAGTCAATTCCCGCCGCGTGTGCTGCCTTTTCGGATAGTCCCGTGCTTGCCGCCGTCAAGTCGAATACCTTGATAACCGATGAGCCCAACGATCCGAGGTAGCAGCTGTCCATGCCGGCTATGACATCGGCGACGACACGCCCCTGCTTGTTGGCGGGGCCGGCGAGCGAAATGACCGCGTCCTCGCCGGTCACCTGATGCGTGACCTGCACGGCATCGCCCACGGCATACACGTCGGCAGCAGAGGTCTCCATGCGGTCGTTGACCACAATAGCCCCCTTGATGCCCAGTTCGAGCCCCGCCTCTTGCGCCAGATGGCTCTCAGGTGCCACGCCAATGGCAAGCAGCACCATATCGGCTCCGATAGGGTCATCGCCCGCAACATGGGTGACAACGCGGCCATCAACTTCCTCAAAACCTGTCACATCGGCCTTGAGGCGCAGATCGATACCGTGCTCACGCACCTCGGTATGCAAAAGGGTCGCCATGTCGTAATCCAGGTTGTTCATAAGCTGGACGGGACGCTGCAGAAGGGTCACCTGGAGCCCCAGCTCGCACAGATTCTCCGCCGTCTCGACGCCAATGAAGCCGCCGCCGATCACGACGGCACTGCTCGGTCGCCGCTCTCGAACATAGCTGTGAATACGCAGCGTGTCCTCAACGGTGCGTAGGCTAAAGATTTTATCCGAGTCGATGCCCGGCAACGCAGGGCGAATCGGCTTTGCACCCGGCGACAGGATGAGCTTGTCATACGTCTCGACAAATTCCTCGCCCGTCAGCATATTGCGAACCTCGACCGTATGCGAATCGGGATGGATGGCAAACACCTCGTGACTCGTCTTGACCGCAATGCGAAAGCGATCCCAAAAGCCCTTGGGAGACTGCAGCGTCAATGCGCTCTCTTCTTCTATCACGCCGCCAATGTAGTACGGAAGCCCACAATTGGCATACGATACAAAACCCGTGCGCTCAAAGATGACAATTTGGGCCTGCTCGTCGAGTCTGCGCAAACGTGCCGCCGCCGATGCGCCGCCCGCGACGCCTCCAACGATAACCACCTTCATAGCTAACGCACCACCTTTCCCGTGTAGCCGCTTATGCCGCCGATATTCTTGACACTGCCATACCCAGAACGCTTAAGAAAACTCACAGCTTGGTTGCTTCGCGCACCGCTCAGGCAATGCACGAAAAGCTGCGTGCCCTTTCGACGTATACCCATGATGCTACCCCGAAGCAGAAAAAAGAGTCGCTGTTTCCAGCGACTCCCCTTCAGTTGTCTGTCCCACGGACTTACTGTTCGCTCTTCGCGAGTGCCTGATCGATCAGTTTGTTGAGCGCCTCGCGCTGCTCAGCGGAGTTGATGCCGCCCATGATCGGCTCTCCCACAATGTTACCGTTCTGGTCGATCACGTAGGTGGTCGGGAACGAGTACAGGTTGGAGGTGAACTTTCCGGCCTCGCTGTCCGACTTAAACCAGATGTTCTTATACGTCACGCCCTTCTTGGAAAGCACGTCCTTGGCATCGGCCACCGCGTCTTTGTTGCCATCGAGCGTAAAGGAATTAACGCCCACGACCTGGCCGCCCTTCTCGGCAAGCTCCTTGTTGAGCTTCTCCAGATCGCCCAGCTCTCCCACGCACGGCTTGCAGGTGGTAAACCAGAAGTTCATGACGGTGACCTTGTTCTTGGAGAACAGCTCGTCGCTGTTTACATCGTTGCCGTCCAAGTCCTTGCCCTTAAAGCTGGGGAACTTCGTCTCCCCGCTCTCGCCGTTGGTCATGCCTGCGGTCGAGGCATCAACGCTCTCCCCCTCGCCGGGCGTGCTGCCGCATCCGGGGAACTCCTTCTCCAGCGCCATGAGCTTGTCCTCGATCTCCTTGACCTGCTGCGCGCCGGCCTTAAGCGTCTTAAGCTCGTCAGCCGCAAACTGATCCTTGGCGCCCTCGATGGTATCGAGCAAGAAGTCACCGTAGTTCTTGCCGTCCTCAATCATGGGAGTGTCTTTGTTGGCCGCAAGGAACACCTTTTCCCATAGGGCGTTATCGCTCGCAAAGATCTCGTTTTCCTTTTGCAGCAGCTGCTGGTACAGCTTGGCCGCCTCCTCGGCGCTCGACGGCTTTTGTGCCACAAGCTCGGCAATCTGCGCATCGCCGCTCGTGGCATCCTTCGCGTCGCCCTTGGGGGCAGAGCACGCCGCGAGAGTCAGCGCCAGCACGGGCAGCATCAACAGAGCCGCAATTTTTGACAGTTTCATGGTTCCTCCGTTTATATCGAAACTTATATAGGTACCTATTTGTTTTCGCGGGCTTGCGTGGACTGCGCGGGTTTGTCGCCCGTCACACCCAGCCCGTAGCGAAAGCTAATAGCATCGACGGGGCACGCGCCCACGCATTTGCCGCAACGAATGCACTCGGCATGGTCGGGCGTACGCGTAACGTCCACGTCCATCTGGCACACCTTGGCGCACTTGCCGCACGAGACGCATTTACAATGATCGACCTGAATCCCCAGCAACGACACCTTGTTCATGAGTGCATAAAATGCGCCGAGGGGGCAAATCCATTTACAGAAGGGGCGGTAGAACAGCACGCTCAGCACCGCAACCACAATGAGGATCGCGAGCTTCCAGGTAAAGAGCTTTCCCAGCGCAGAGCGGATTCCCATGTTCATGATGGACAGCGGAATCGCGCCCTCGAGCACACCCTGCGGGCAGATGTACTTGCAAAAGAACGGGTCGCCCATGCCCACATCGTTGACCACCAAGACGGGCAGCAGCACCACGGCAAACAGCAGCACGGCATACTTGATGTACGTGAGCGGCTTGAGCTTTTTCGTGGAGAGCTTTTTGCTGGGAATCTTATGCAGAAGCTCTTGCAGCCATCCAAACGGGCACAAAAAGCCGCATACAAAACGTCCCAGCAGCACGCCGATCAGAATGAGCGTTCCGGTGACGTAATACGAAAAGCTAAACTTAGACGAGCCCACCACCGACTGAAACGACCCGATGGGGCACGCACCCGAGGCCGCCGGACACGAGTAGCAGTTAAGCCCCGGCACGCAGACGGCTTTGCCGGCTCCCTGGTAGATACCGCCCTTGGCAAAGTTAGGCAGGTGAATATTGGTCGCAAGCGTCGCCGCCGCCTGAATCAATCCACGAAATCGCGCTAAAAGATGCGATGCAGTGTTTTTTCTTTTATCCAATTCCGATACACTCCAAGCACAGCCTGATTGCCTTGGCCAGCACGGCATCTGCCTCGCCGCGCATAATTCCAAAGCCAACCATGGCTACCCCAACGATCAGCAAAGCCACCTGCGCCACAGGCTTAATCGCTTTGAACAATCTGACCACTCCTTTCGTTTCGCGACCCATTGGACCATACCGACTATAAAATCCGTGTTAAGCGTGAATGACTATGCAAGGAGAACGTTATGCGCATCTTGGTCGTCGAGGACGAGCGGGCGCTGTGCGATGCGATCGCACGCAGCCTGCGCAACTTGGCCTATAGCGTCGACTGCTGCTACGACGGGCAGCAGGCCCTCGATCTGCTCGATGTCGAGACCTTTGATCTTGTCGTGCTTGACCTCAATCTCCCCCATGTCGACGGCATGACCGTGCTCAGGCAACTCAGGACAACTGATTGTGAGACCAAGGTGCTTGTGCTCTCGGCACGTGGCGAGGTCTCCGACAAGGTAGCGGGGCTCGATGCGGGCGCCAACGACTACCTCACCAAGCCGTTCCATCTTGACGAGCTGGCGGCACGCATACGCAGTCTCACGCTCAGGCGCTTTACGCAAAACGACGTTGTTCTAGCCTGTGGATTGTTGAGCTTTGACACCAAGGCGCGCCTCGCCTCCGTGGGCGGCGAGACCCTATCCCTCACGCGCAAGGAGACCGGCATCTTGGAATACCTGATGCTTAACCAGGGGCGGCCGGTGAGCCAGGAAGAGCTTATCGAGCATGTATGGGACAGCAGCGTCAACAGCTTTAGCAACGCGACCCGCGTGCATATCTCGTCGCTGCGAAAAAAGCTGCGCGGTGCGTTGGGGCACGACCCCATCCGCAACCGAATCGGCGAAGGCTACGTTATGGAGGACGGCAAATGAAGCGGCTGTCGCTGCAGTGGCGCATCACGTTGATGACGGCACTGCTGATATGTTCGACCTGCGTACTTATGAATTGCCTGGTTGGCTACTCCGGCATGCGCTACATGGACTCGATCGGCAATGAACTATCGGCGCACGGCAAGGTGGAGGCGGCCTCGCCCAGCTCATTTGACCCGACAAACAAAGAGCTCGACGATGCGCTGACCATCGTCGTGAACGACGCCCAAGAATCGTTTGGCGCGACGAGCTGGTATATAACTGCGGCGGTGACGCTGCTCGGAGGCGTCCTGGCCTACTTTGTGAGCGGGCATGCGTTGCAGCCGTTGCGCTCCTTTGCGGCACAAGTCGAGAGCGTGCGGCCCGACAACCTCGCCGACACAAAAATCAGCGAGGACGTGCCCTCTGAACTCAGGCGCTGCAGCGCGTCGTTTAACGACATGATTGCCCGCCTTGACGAGGGATTTTCCGCACAAAGACAGTTTACGGGCAATGCGGCGCACGAGCTGCGCACGCCACTTGCGCTCATGCAGGCCCAGGTTGAGCTGTTTTGCGCCGAGCACCCCGACGTCGACGCCGATACAGCGAGCCTGCTCGGGCTGCTGCAGGAGCAGACCGAGCGGATGACGCACATGACAAAGACCCTGCTCGAGATGAGCGAGCTGCGCAGTGTCCCTTGCAACGATGCGATTGACCTGGCGCCGATGATCGAAGAAGTGCTCACGGACCTGGCGCCCCTTGCCGAGCAAAAAGACATCACGCTTACAAGTGAGGGCGACGCGCAAACGATCGGCAGCGATACGCTAATCTATCGGCTGCTGTTCAACTTGGCCGAAAACGCCATACGTTACAGCGCGCCCAACTCGACCGTGCAAATCAACGCCTGCGCCGAAGGCGACCGCGTGCTGCTACGCGTGCGCGACCAGGGGCCGGGCATTCCCGAGCAATACCAGACGAGCATCTTCCAGCCCTTCTTTCGCGTCGACAAATCGCGCAGCAGGGCATATGGCGGCGTGGGGCTGGGGCTTGCACTGGTCTGGGAGATTGCCGCACTCCACGGCGGCTCCATCGAGGTCGAAGAAAGCTCGCCATGCGGAACGACCATGCTCGTGACTCTTCCCACTCGCGCACTCGGCTCATTAAAATAACGAACGGGATGGCACGCCGCGTGGCGTACCATCCCGCACATAATATCGAGGATGTGACAAAGGGACTGTCCCTTTGTCACATCTGCTAGTTCTCGTCGCCTACCAGCTGAGTTAGCTTACTCCCACTCGACCGTGCCGACAGGCTTAGGCGTGAGGTCGTAGCACACGCGGCAGATACCGGGGACCTCGGCGGTGACGCGGGCGGTAATGCGCTTGAGCAGCGCCCAGTCGAGCTCGGGCACCTCGGCGGTCATGACGTCAACGGTGTTGATGCAGCGGATGATGCAGGGCCAGTCGTAGGCGCGCTTACCCTCGCGCACGCCGGTGGCGCGGAAGTCGGGCACGACGGCAAAATACTGCCAGATTGTCAGACCTGCCTTGTCAATCTCCTCGCGCACGATGGCGTCGGCTTCGCGCAGCGCCTCAAGACGGTCGCGGGTGATGGCGCCAAGGCAGCGAACGCCCAAGCCGGGGCCGGGGAACGGTTGGCGCTCAACCATGTTCTCGGGCAGGCCGAGCTCGCGACCCACGACGCGCACCTCGTCCTTGTACAGCAGCTTAACGGGCTCGCAGAGCTCAAACTGCAGGTCCTCGGGTAGACCACCCACGTTGTGGTGAGCCTTCACGCCGTCCTGGGACTCCAGAATGTCGGGGTAGATGGTGCCCTGGGCGAGGAAACTGACCTCGTCACCGACCTTGCGGGCCTCCTCCTCGAACACGCGAATGAACTCGGCGCCGATAATCTTACGCTTGGCCTCGGGCTCCTCGACGTCCACGAGCTTATCCAGGAAGCGATCAGTCGCGTCAACATAGACCAGGTTGGCGTCCATCTGATTCTGGAACACGTCGATGACCTGCTCGCTCTCGCCCTTGCGCATGAGTCCATGGTTCACATGCACGCAGATAAGCTGCTTGCCGATGGCCTTGATCAGCAGCGCCGCGACAACAGAGCTGTCGACGCCGCCAGAAAGGGCCAGCAGAACCTTCTTGTCACCGATCTGCTCGCGGATTGCGGTGACCTGCTCGTCGATGAACGCCTGAGCAAGTTCGGGAGTGGTGATACGCACCATATCGTCGGGACGCTTGTTGGGATCCATGCAGGGCTCCTTTTCGGGTCGATGGAACGCGCCGCACATATGCAAACGCGCTGTCATATGACCTCATTATATGCAGAGCGAGGTTCGTTTCCCATCGCTTCGGCAGAGCTTTTTGCAGGGGCGGCAGTTTTTCCTTATGCCAAGGTCAGCCATGCCTCGACAACCACCTTAAGAGCATCGCCAATAGACTCTTCCTTTATACGTTCGGCATAATCGTAGGCGATACCCACAAATTCCAGTCCCGAGCAACAGGAGTACAATTGCTGCTAGTGTTGCCACCTGATGGGAGATGGAAGATGGACTGCGATGGCTACCCGCGCATCCCCATGCCGTTGATGTGCACCGCCTTTGTGCCGGGGCAGATTGACGCTGCGGTTGCAGGCATTTCCGACCCCGATTCACGCACCATCGCCACGGCAGAAGCGCTGTACTTTCGCGGACAGGCCACACTCGCCGCCGAAACAGCACGCCCCTATCTTGACGCCACCGATCCCGCGCTGCGCTATTCCGCATGCTTTATCTGCGGATACGCCAGTCTGTCGCTCAACCGTATCGCCGACGCACGCCGGTGCCTTGCTGGCATCCTCGATACGCCGGCCGACGAGGAATCGTCCGCCATCCACGCCATGCATATCCTGTTCGCCTCCGCCGCGAGCGTCCTGTTGCACTTGCCTTCCCCGTATTCTGCCGAAGAGTTTTATCCGCTTGCGGCACATCTGCCCGAAGGCCTGCGCCTGTTCGCCAGCTACGTGATGGCGCATGCCCTGTACCTGCGCGGCGAATATGGCCGCAGTCTAGGTATGGCGGAAAACGCCCTGATCATGAAACAGGGAAGCTATCCGATCTCGGAACTGTTCCTGCACCTGTCGGCTTCCATGGCCTGCATGAGTCTCAAAGACGTCGACGCCGCAAAGGCACACTTCGGAGCCGCTTGGGACATTGCGCGTCCCGACGGCCTTATCGAGCTCATTGGCGAGCACCACGGCCTTTTGCAGGGGCTTATCGAGGCATGCTTAAAATCGCAATACCCCGACGATTTCGCTCGCATCATCGAGATCACGTATCGATTCAGCTACGGCTGGCGGCGCATCCACAACCCCGATTCGGGCGAGGACGTGGCCGACGATCTAACGACCACGGAGTTCACCATGGCCATGCTCGCCTGCCGTGGGTGGACCAACGCCGAAATCGCACGCCATATGGGCGTGTCGCCGGGCACCGTTAAAAACCGCCTATCCGGCGTATACGCAAAGCTTGGCATCGGCACACGCGCCGAGCTGGTCGCGCATATGTTGCGTTAGCGACCGGGCTGGCAAGCGCATCGAACGCGTTCTGGAACCCGGCGCTTCGCTCGATCAATTTGGACATTTTGGCCATCGAACGGCACTACCGCCACGAAGCGCCTTCTCGCAAAATTGGATTATTTCCACCGATATTTGCGGGATGGGAGTCCAAGATGCTTGATCGCCGTTCGTTACTTGTTGCCGGAGCGTCCTCGCTAGCGAGCATTATGTTGCCTCGCATGCCGGGAAGCGAAAATGCCTTCCTGCTGCCGTTCGCGCCCACCGCGGCCTATGCCGACGAAGAAGGTCCCTTTAAGGTGCTCGTTCTCTCGCGCACCATGTTTGGTGTGGTCGTGGTCGACGTCGCCAACAAGAATGCGCCCATCGCAGGTGCCCAGGTCACGCTCACATCACGCTATGCCGCAGGCAAGCAGCTCACCGCCACGACCGACGACGAAGGCACGGCCATCTTTGAGGTCGCGCCGCTTTCGGAAGGCTACGTGGACGAGGCAACGCTCCTTGACGCGTACGACTTTAACGGCGGCATCTCCATTAGTATGGCGGGCTACCGTGATGTCGAGATTCCCCTTGCGCGCATTCAGGGCGGCACCGCCATAACCGCGCCCACGCGTCCGCTTTCCGACGGCGAGCCGTACTTCCGCCAGCTCACATTCGACGAATGGGACATCCAGTACGCTGAAGCCACGTTTATGGCATTGCCGAAAGACGACACGGCAAACGAGCAGCCCGATACGCACGCCTTTACCGTTCAGGCACATCTGCCACAGGGCGGACAGGCAACGCTGCGCATCAACAAAGTGACGTCTGCCGCGGGCAGCTCACCCGAAACCGTCACGCAGATCGGTCAGATCAAGGCCAGCGCATCGGGCGCGGATAATCTGGCGACGTTCACACTCGAAGACATGTTTCTCGACGCGGCATCGGGCCTTCTGGAAGAAGGGTGCAAACTGCGCTTTGTCCTCGACTATCAGGGCAAAACCTACACGCTTTCATCCCCTATGGCCGTTGTCACCGCGCCGGCCGCAAAGGCGGAATCGGGCTCGACCACCATCATTCCCACCACCATGGACCAAGAGATCACTCCGTTTGATTTCCCCGCGGCGTTTCCCGGCATCGGCGGCAATAAGTTCACGTGCTGGATACCCACATTTCCGATCCTCTTTGATTTCTCGTTTGCTGGATACGTGCTGTTTGGCGGAGGATACAAACCAGCCAGCTATATGAACGATTCGGGCAATCCAGATCCAGAGTACTGGAAGAAATCACCGCGCGAGTCGGGTGCCAAGCAGGCAAACCACTACCTCGACGAGATGGAGGGGAAGTGGAATCAGTACAAGAGCATGAGTGCCGGTTCGGGCACCGACCCAAGAAACACCAAGCTCCTTCGCCACCATTGCACGCTGCTGTTCACGATGGATATCGCCACACAGCTGTACGGCTCGCTCGCCTACGATTGGGTGGGCAAAACCTGGAGTGACAACAACGGCCCCGCATACGGCAATATTAAGGCCCTCTTCCAGGTAAGAACCGACCTCAACTGGACCGAACAGTTTACCCTAGGACCGGTGCCGTTTTTCCTAAACGTCAACCCCTGGGTGCTGGCAAAACTGGCGCTCGCCGTGGGCGCCCACACACACGGTAGCGGCGCAGCGTTTTTCAAAAACATATCGCTCGACTATTCCAACACCTCGGGCTCATTCACCATCCAGATCGGGCTTGCCGTCACCTTTGGCGCCGGCGTTGCAGGCGTCGCCTCGTCTGCCGTGCGCGGCGCCGCGTCCCTCACGTTGTTCATTGGGTACGAGAAGGCGGATGGACACCAGCTTCCGCGACTGCGCGTAGGTGCAGACGTCGATGTCGATGTGATACTCCAGTTCGTAATGTTCAAGTGGACCACCAAGGCTTGGTCGGGGTCGTGGCCCACGCTCCTCGATTCGTGGAATATGTCGGTGAACAATGGCAACCAGTATGTGCTCCAGCGCTCTGAGCTCGCATTGGGTGGAGATACGCCTTACACATTGGATGCCCGCTTCGGCACGGCCGGCGACATCAAGGCGGGCGGCGTGCCGCAATTTATCGCATCGGCCACCATCGTCACCAACGCCGAGCTGCTCGCACGCGCCGAGGTTAAGGCCACTGCCGTAAACGCCGCGCCTGTCGTGCGCGATTGGGACCGGGCGGTCACGCGCATTGAGCTCGAGGCAGACGCGGAGAGCGACGACACGGGACAGGTTGAGCATTTCGTCCACGCACTGATGGAAAACGACGAGAACGCTGCGCCGATGTACGAGTACACCTACATCGGTCAGGCAACGAACGCCGTTGCAGACCCCAACGCCAATTCTGCCGGCGTGTCGGAGGACGAGCGTGGCGGCATAAAACCCTCGAGCGACAACGTGCTGTTTTCCGGCGTGCTCAGCGAAGCCCACATGAAGCTGGCAATGATTGCCGGCGTAGAATGCCTGTTCCGTATCGCCTCGGTGTGCTACGGCGACAATGGCCGCTCGCGCCTGGTGGTGCACACAAGGGCAAACGGCACGTGGTCCGCCCCCACGCCCGTGGACTTCCCCCTTGGGTTTGGCGAGGGCGACGTGGAGCGCGACGGCATATACGATTACGACTTCGACGTGGTGGAATATACGGACGGGAGGGGAAACCAGGAAGCCTACGTGCTGCTGGTCTCGGGCGAGCGCCCCGACGGCGACAGCACCCTTTTCGATACGGCAAGCACAGCCGGCATACTGTCCGTCGTGCGCCTGCGCATAAGTAATGACGAGATCCGCGTGGTGTCGCATACGTCATGGCGCAGCATCTCGCGCGGCCGCCTGCAAGAGGATGGCTACCATTGCCTGCAGTGCCCACGCATCACGGTGGGCAAGACACTTGTCGACGGACGTCTGTCGGGCGCCTACCTCCACCGCCGCGGAACCACCGCAGAAAAGGCGCTCGGCAGCGAGGCTGAGGTTGCGCTGGAGTGCTTTACCCTGTGGTCGGACGTTTCGGGCGACAGCCTGACGTTCCGCCAAGTTCTCCGCTTTCCGCAAGCACCGTCGAGTATCGAGCTGGGCGAGCCCGAAAATATCAACGGCAAAATGGTGGTGCCCGTTACGTACGAGACCGCAGACGGCTGCGGCTGCGCATCGTACGCCGTGATCGGCCAGTCCATTGCGGGCTGGGGCGTTATGTCACCTGACGCCACAGTACCCCGTGCGGTGCCGTGGCCACAACATTCGGGCTTTTTGGCAACCGTCAACGAGCAACTGCAGCATATTACTTGGACGCGAGGCGCATCGGCATTTGCAACGCAGCCCGTGGGTGCCGCAGGCTGTGGCCCGGCATCGTTTAGCGTGAGCAACAACGGCAGGTGCGTGCTCTATGTAGAGAACACTGATGGCAAGGTGGGACAAACCTACGACGAAGAAGGCAACCCGGTAGCAGTGATGGGCAAGCACTTCCGCATCTTCGCCAGCACCTTGGCAGGTGATCTGTTCACGGAGCCGTTCGTGATGTGCGAGCTGGACCATCCCGTCGATCAGATAACGACATTTTTGACGTCGGGAGGCATGCTCTCCGCGCTCGCCACGCACATTGTGAGTGCCGAGCAGAGCGAGGCAGAGCTGCACGGCATCGAAGTGCCTTTGGTGGCATGTGCCACTCCGACGGGCGCGGTCGCTACCTCGGGCGCGGTGGTGCCCGGAGCAGCAGGCGAATCCTTCATGGTCACGGTTCGAAACGACGGCAACACCTTGCTGACCGCCGGCACGATCGATCTGTACCGAGAGGGCTCCAGCCAGCCGTTCTCCAGCGCATCCATCGGATTCGGAGCGAACGCGCGCATGGCTTCGATCTACGATCCAGAGCTTGCCGAGGACGCTTCGGCCAACGACATGGCACACGTGAAGTACGCGCTCGAGGCGCTGGGCGCACGTTTTGCGACGCACCCGCTGGTTGCCGACAATGGAAACGCCGTGCTGGCACCAGGCTGCACGGCACAGTTCCGCATGAGCTTCGCCATCCCCGAGTGTTGGAGCGACGAAGTGGGCAAACGCGTAACGCTGTATGCGAAAGCGCGTGATCTGGTGGCGCTCGATCCCGTAACGCTCGAGGAAATTCGACCAGGCGCAAACTCGGCGCTGAGTGCCGTACTGCACGAGCTTCATGTGCCCGACGCGGCATGCGAACGCTCAGAAGTTCAGGTCGGCGTATGCGATAGCGCGGATGCGACAGGACTTCACGACGCCCCGATGACGGCAGACGGCGATGGTGACTCGAGTGGCGGCGGTACCGACAAGGGCGGCGGCTCCGGCGGAAGTAACTCCGGCAGTGGCAAGGACCACGGCAATAACAAGCGCTCCGGAAAAGCGGGCGCGCTTGCGGGCACGGGCGATGTCAACGCTCCCCTTACGGCAGCCGCTGCAGCACTCGCCGCGGCAGGCGCCGGCCTCGTCGCCTACAGCGCCCGCCGCACGGCGCTCGAAACCGACACCGCCAATGAGGTCAAATCGGATAGGCCTCGCTAGCTCCTAGTTACTTTTGTGAGAGACGCCGACTCGGCTCATCGAACATCAAAATGGGCTGGTTCTGGATACCCAGAGCCAGCCCATTACGCATTAGATATCATCAGGGGAGTCGAGTTCAGCCTCGAGCTTGGCGCGGCGTCTTTTCGCCGTGAAAAACGTTGCGCACAGGACGGCAAACGTGGCCGCGAAAATCGTCGCTCCGCAGAACACGCCCGTGGCCAGGTTCGCCAACCAAAAGACGTTTTCGAGCGGCACGATCTGCGCCTCAGCGATACAGCGCATTGCGGCAATAACAAGCGCGAACGCGGCGCTTATGGAAACCATGTTCGCCATCGCCATGTGGACATAACAATTTCGATTCGCTATTCAAACTTACTCGGACAGAACCGACTCGGTTTTGTCCGAGTAAACTCGAGCATAAACTTGTTCATGCGATACAATTAACTCGGACAAAACCGAGTCGGAAGGAACCGAGTAAGTGGAATTCATTGGCAGGGAGCTTGAACTCGCCCGTATTAAGAAAACACTCAATGCGCCCGAGCAGCGCAATGTTCTCATTTACGGAAGGCGTCGCGTCGGCAAAAGTGAGCTCATCAAGCAGGCGCTAACCGATTTATCGGACGTCGCAACGATCTATTACGAGTGCCGCCAAACCTCCGAGGCAGACAACCTCGAGAGTCTGTCCGCCCTTGCTGCTGAAGCGCTAAGCTTTCCTCCGCTCGCCTTCACGGGCATCCGCGAGCTCATCGAATTTCTGTTTGCCCAAGCCAAAGACAAGAACATTACCCTCGTTCTCGACGAATACCCCTACTTGAGAGATGCGGTTAAAGGCTTAGACAGCATTCTCCAGACCTCAATCGACGCTCACAGGGAAGACTCACGTTTAAACATTGTCCTGTGCGGCTCCTATGTTGAGATTATGAAATCTCTCATCGAGCATGAAAGCCCCCTCTACGGGCGAATTGATCTCGCGCTTGAGCTTAAGCCCATGGATTACTTTGACGCTGCAAAGTTCTATCCCGCGTTCTCACCCGAGGACAAGGTGCGGCTCTATAGCGTTTTTGGCGGCATCCCCTTTTACAATCGCCTCATCGATCAGTCCCAAAGCGTACGCGACAATATCATCGAGCTCGTCACAGAACCTGGCGCCCGCTTAGAAAGCGAAGTACCGTCCTATCTCAACGCCGAGATCTCGAAGATGACCAACGCCAACGAAGTTTTCGGGGCTCTCGCACAAGGTTACTCCCGTTGGGGGGACGTGCTGGCACAGTCGCACGTCTCGAGCGGTCCGGCCATGGCAGACGTACTCGACAAGCTCATGTCACTCGAAATCGTCCAAAAGCGTGCACCCATCAACGACCCTACGAATAAGCGCAAGTCTGGCTACTTTGTGGTGGACCCACTTTCGCTCTTTTACTATCGCTACGTCTTCCGCAATGCTTCTGCGCGTCAGCTGCTCGACCCGGAAGTCTTCTATGATCGTCACGTCTCCCAAGACTTCGAGGAAAACTACACTCCACATATGTTCGAGGAGATCTGCCGTCAATACCTCGTACGGCAAAACAGGACTGGCAAGATCGAACCGGCTTTCGATGCCATAGGCAAGTACTGGTACGACGATCCCGCAAACAAAACGAGCGGCGAATTCGATGTGGTAACGCAAGACCCCGAGGGCTACGCATTCTACGAAGCAAAGTTCCGCAAATCCCCCGTCACGCAAAAAATGGTCGACGAGGAAATCACCCAAGTCGAGGCAACGGGGCTCAAGTGCCATCGCTACGGATTCTTCTCCCGTTCGGGCTTCGAAGCTGACGAAAGCGATCGAACCGTCTTCATCGACCTGCCGCAGATGTTTGAATAGGACAGACCCCACCCGCATCCCAAGCATCCATTATCTAATCGAACTATTGTTCGATGGAATTCGTGTTGGTTGGAATCGCCCAAGGCCTGGGCTATGCTACCTTGACTATCTATATGACTAAAACGCAGCAAAGGAGCACCGAGAGAGCGAGTATGGCAAAAAACACCGCAAACTATGGTAACGACAGTATCCGCCAGCTCAAGGACGAGGAGCGCGTACGCCTGCGCCCCGCCGTCATCTTTGGCTCGGACGGACTCGACGGTTGCGCGCATGCCGCCTTCGAGATCCTGTCCAACGCCGTTGACGAGGCGCGCCAGGGCTACGGCAAGCTCATCACCCTCACCGCCTTTCGCGATGGCTCTATTCAGGTAGAGGACAATGGCCGTGGCTGCCCGCTCGACTGGAACCCTTCCGAGAAGCGCTTTAACTGGGAGCTCGTCTTCTGCGAGCTCTACGCCGGCGGCAAGTACAACAACAACCAGGGCGGCGACTACGACTTCTCGCTCGGCACCAACGGCCTGGGCTCGTGCGCGACCCAGTACGCTTCCGAGTACATGGACGTCACCGTCTGGCGCGACGGCAACAAGTACTCCCTGCACTTTAAGAAAGGCAAGGTCGTCGGCGCCAAGAAGAAGGCACTCGAGATTGAGCCCAGCGACGAGAACCGCACCGGCACCACCATCAAGTGGCGCCCCGATCTTGAGGTCTTTACCTCGATTAGCATTCCCCACGACTGGTATCGCGAGACCATGCGCCGTCAGGCCGTGGTCAACGCCAACGTGACCTTCCGCCTGCGCATCGAGGGCGACGATGGCGAGTTTTCCGAAGAGGATTTTTGCTATCCCAAGGGCATCGAGGACTACGTGCTCGAGAAGGTCGGTACCGACTACCTTACCGAGCCCTTCTTTATCGAGGCCGACCGTCGCGGTCGCGATCGCGAGGACCTGCCCGATTACAACGTAAAAATCACTGCTTGCATGTGCTTCTCGCGCACTTTCATGATGCAGGAGTACTACCACAATTCCTCCTGGCTCGAGAACGGCGGTTCGCCCGAGAAGGCGGCCCGCAGTGCTCTGACCAGCGCCATCGACGCCTACATCAAGCAACAGGGCAAGTACAACAAAAACGAGAGCGGCATCAAATGGCAGGACGTCCAGGACTGCCTGGTACTGGTGACCAACTGCTTCTCCACCCAGACGTCCTACGAAAACCAGACCAAGAAGGCTATCAATAACCGCTTTATCCAGCAGGCCATGACCGCCTTCTTTAAGGAGCGTCTCTCGACCTATTTGATCGAGAACAAAGACGCCGCCAACAAGATTGTGGAGCAGGTGCTCATCAACAAGCGCTCGCGTGAGAACGCCGAGAAGACCCGCCAGAGCATCAAAACCAACCTGCAGCAGAAGACCGACATGGCCAACCGCGTGCAGAAGTTCATCGACTGCCGTTCCAAGGACAAAAACCGTCGCGAGATCTACATCGTAGAGGGCGACTCGGCAGCTGGCGCCATCCGAACGTCGCGCGACGCCGAGTTCCAGGGCGTTATGCCCGTCCGCGGCAAGATCCTCAACTGCCTAAAGGAGGACTACCCGCGCATCTTTAAGTCCGACATCATCATGGACCTTATGCGCGTGCTGGGCTGCGGCGTGGAGATCAAGGACAAGCGCATCAAGAACCTTGGTGCCTTTGACCTGGACAACCTCAACTGGAACAAGGTCATCATCTGTACGGACGCCGACGTCGACGGCTATCACATCCGCACGCTCGTGCTCACCATGCTCTACCGCCTGGTGCCCACGCTTATCGACGAAGGTTATGTGTATATCGCCGAATCGCCGCTCTACGAGATCAACTGCAAAGAGAAGACCTACTTTGCCTACACCGAGCTCGAGAAAAACGGCATCCTCAAAGAAATCGGCGACCAGAAGTGCTCTATCAACCGCTCCAAGGGTCTTGGTGAGAACGACCCGGACATGATGTGGCTCACCACTATGAATCCCGAGACGCGCCGCCTGATCAAGGTGGAGCCCGAGGACGTCACCAAGATGGAAACCATGTTCAACCTTTTGCTGGGCAACGACGAGGCGGGCCGCAAGCGCCATATCTCCGAGCACGGCAAGGAATACCTGGACCAGCTGGACCTGCAGTAGCAGCAAATCGATAACGACGGCCCATAAGAAGTTCAAGAGGAAATCGTGGCAAAGAAGAAGACGAAGAACCAGCCCAAGAAAAAGCAGGTCAACGCCGAGAACGTCATCGGCCTGCACTCCGAGGTCACCGATCAGCCGATCACGCAGACGCTCGAGGTCAACTACATGCCCTACGCTATGAGCGTCAACGTCTCGCGTGCGTTCCCCGAGATTGACGGCTTTAAGCCCTCGCACCGCAAGCTGCTCTACACCATGTACAAGATGGGTCTGCTCAAGGGCGAGCGCCAGAAGAGCGCCAACATCGTGGGCCAGACCATGAAGCTCAACCCGCACGGCGACGCCGCGATCTACGAGACGATGGTGCGCCTGGCCACCGGCAACGAGGCGTTGCTCGCCCCCTTCGTTGAGTCGAAGGGCAACTTTGGCAAGTACTATTCGGGCGACCTGAGCTACGCCGCCTCGCGCTATACCGAGGCCAAGCTCTCCCCCATTAGCGCCGAGATCTTCAAGGACATCGACAAGGACCCGGTCGACTTCGTCGACAGCTACGACGGCGCCATGAAGGAGCCACGCCTGCTGCCCACCACGTTCCCCAACATCCTCGTCTCGGCCAACAAGGGCATCGGCGTCGCCATGGCATCCGATATCTGCGGTTTCAACCTCAACGAGGTCTGTACCGCCACAATGCATTACCTGCAGGATCCCGACTGCGACCTGCTCGAATACATGCCCATGCCCGACTTCTCGACCGGCGGCGAAATTATCTACCGCCGCGAGGAGATGGAAAAGATAATCGAGACCGGCCTTGGCAGCTTCCAGATCCGCTCCCGCTGGCGCTGGATTCCCGAAGAGCGCATCATCGAGGTCTACGAGATCCCCTACACCACCAAAACCGATGTCATCATCGAGCGCATCGTCAAGCTCTCCAAAGAGGGCAAGGTCAAGGAGATTGCCGACATCCGCGACGAGACCGACCTCTCGGGTCTGCGCATCGCCATCGACCTTAAGCGCGGTGTCGACCCCGACAAGCTCATGGCGAAGCTCTATCGCTCGACCACGCTGCAGGATTCGTTCTCGTGCAACTTTAACGTGCTGGTCGACGGCTATCCCCGCGTTATGGGCGTGCGCCAGATCCTGCACGAGTGGGTCAAGTGGCGTATTGAGTCCACGCGTCGCCGCATTAACTTTGACCTGGGCAAAAAGTCCGAGCGTCTGCACCTGCTGCACGGCCTCGAGGCAATTCTGCTCGACATCGACAAGGCCATCGCCATCATCCGCGGCACTAAGCTCGAGGCCGAGGTCGTGCCCAACCTTATGAAGGGTTTCGACATCGACGAGACCCAGGCCGAGTTTGTTGCCGAGCTCAAGCTCCGCAACATCAACGAAGAGTACATTCTCAACCGCACCAAGGACATCGCCAAGCTCGAGGGCGAGATTGCCGAGCTTGAGGAGATCCTCTCCAGCGAGGAGAACATCAAGAAGGTCATCAGCGACGAGCTAGCAGCGGTCAACAAGAAGTACGTGATGCCGCGCCGCACGGGCAGGATCGAGCCCCATGAGGTTATCGAGGTAAGCTTGGAGCCCGAGGTCGAGGAGTACCCGGTCACCATCATGCTCTCGCGCGATGGCTACCTAAAGAAGATGACGGACCGCGTGCTCAAGAAGGCGACCACGCTCAAGTACAAGGACGGCGACAAACCCTTTATCGAGTTCCCGTCCTCCAACACCCACGAGCTGCTGGTCTTTACCAACAAGAGCCAGGTGTACAAGTGCAAGGTCGCGGCGTTTGAGGACACCAAGTCGGCCCAGCTGGGCTCGTACCTTCCGACCGATCTTGAGATGGAACCCGACGAGAGCGTCATCTGGGTCATCGACCCCGAGGACTACAAGGCCGACGTGCTGTTCGTCTTTGAGAACGGCCGCGTGGTGCGTGTCGCGCTTTCTGGATACGCTACCAAGACCAACCGCAAGCGCCTTAAGAACGCCATCTACGGCGGCAGCAAGCTGCTGTATGCGCAGGTGCTCAAGGAAGACCGCGACCTCGCGCTGGTCTCGAGCGACTACCGCCTGATGAACTTCAACACGTCGCTGCTCAAGACCAAGACGACCACCAACACGCAGGGCGTCCAGGCTTTCACGGCCAAGAAGGGCCGCTCGGTCACCACTGTCGGCACGACCGAGGAGATTCTTGGCGCCGGCGTCTCGGCCGAGAAGTTCACCGCGCAGAGCCTGCCCTCTGCCGGTGCCCTCATGAAGGAAAACGACATGCCGAGTTTGTTTGACTAGGACGACGGCGACCAAACCGTCATGGTTTAACTAAGCAGCGGGGCCCGGAGCGCAGTAAACGCTGCGCCCTGGGCCCCATGCATTACACCAGCATCATCCCTATAGACAAAATGCCGCATAAAGTGGAACAGACATAAGCCCATCATTCATTCCAAAGGGCTTAGTCGATAGCCTGATAAGGCGTACGCCCGGATGGGTCTTTTTAAGTGAGGACAGGCTTCGAGATCTTGTGTTCTCTCCCGCCTTGACTTCAATCGCAGACAAGCATCCCTGCTTCTCTACTACAAAGTCGATTTCCGCACGATTATCTCGCGCCCAATAATGCAGCGGATAGCCCATGGCTGAAAGCTGTTGGGCGACGTAGTTTTCGGTAAGTGCACCCATGAATGTGCCGCCGATGCCGGCAAGAATATCGGCGCGTTGAGCACCGGCCTTGGAGACGAGCAGCCCTGTATCCGCCTGATAGATTTTAAAAGCAGAAGGGTTAACGAAGGCCTCTAAAGGGCTTTCGATCTGCCCGACTAGGCTGCAGCGCGCCACCGTACCCGACAATACAAGCCAGTCGAGAGCATCTCCAAAGAGAGACGCATTGCCCCCCGCTCGCACTACCTTGTATTGAAATTTGCGATTCTCTTTGGCAAGCTGCTGTGGAATGGAATCGAAGCACGCACGCGTCTTTGCGCTCAAGCGTTCATCAGCATATTTATTGGTGTCGGCGGAATATCCGTCGAGAATAATCCGATGCTTTTCGGCCACATCAATGATTGACTGATCATCGATATACGTTTGGACCGCCTCGGGCATTCCGCCAACAACAAGATACTGTCGATAGAGCCTAAGCGCCTTTTCATGAAGGCTTGGCGCAAGAGGACCCATTAACTCGAATGACGAGCGTATCTCATCGACCAGCTGATCGTGCCCCATTGCCCAGAGAAACTCCTCGAAATCGAGTGGAGTCATCTCGATCAAGTCGGTCTTTCCGACGGGGAACGAATACGACTGATGGTTAATGGCAACCCCAAGAAGCGACCCAGCAGCCGCAACGTAATACTCGGGAGCATCTTCGCAAAAGTATTTAAGGGAAGTGAGCGCTTCCTCGCATGCCTGGATCTCGTCAATGAACAGTAAGGTTTTGCCAGGCACGATACGCTGTCCCGTACGAGCCTCGATCGCGCGCACAATCGAATGAGGGTCAAGACCGCCCGAAAAATCCGCTCGCGCCGACCGGTCGTTCTCAAGATTAACGTAGACAACCGATTCGAAAAGATCCTGGGCGTACGTTCTGAGCAGATAGGTCTTGCCACACTGGCGCACGCCTTTGACCAGCAAAGGTTTTCTATCAGCCCTGTCTCGCCATTCCCTAAGGAGCTCGTCTGCCTTGCGACGCATACGCAACCTTCCCTCATGAACTTCTGTTTGACAATATTTTAACGCGGATTAATTTGTTTTCAGTTATTTTTCTGCGTTTAAAAATTGTTCTATACGGCGCTTGAGGGAATGCGCCCCTATTCATATACTCGCGCTACATTCGATTGCACGAGACGCCAGCGAAGGGGCCCAATGCAGAACGATAAAAACGTCATTGCACAGCTCACCCCGGAGCAGAACACGCTCTTCAACGCCATGTTCGGTATGCAGAGCTAGCCAAAATGGATGCAAGCGGTGGCTGACGGAATTGTCTGCGGTAGCATCAACGCATGGCAATCAGCACTCCTCTTGGTAAGGGCAGCAAGCATTTCCGCTAGTGCTGATTGCCATGCGCTCTTCTTGTTCATAGCTGCGCCGCCTGCCTGAAATGACCCGCAGTCAAGATGAACTGCAGGAATCATGGCGAGTCGTAACCGCTCGCAAGCCTCCTTCGGAATAGGCGCTGAGCAGCTCCTGAGCGTGGGCAAACTCGGGCCCTCGCCTCCAACCGAGCAGGCGGTTGACCGCGAGATTTCCCTGGACGTTGTGGACGAAGAGCAGATAGGTATCCTCGCGCGAAAGCCCAGTCTCCTCCATGATCGAGGGAACCATCTGCTCGGCGCCGCGCTCGACGACGCGCTGTGCCACCCGGGCGTACGCGTCGTCATCCGAGTAGAGCAGATAATAGTCATCGTTTGCCGGCGGACGCTGGCAGAGGGCACCCGCCTCCGTTCCCTCGAGCGGCGGCACCGCCGCCAAGGCCTCGTCGATAAGCGCGTCGAGCAGGGCGAACTTGTCCTCGTAGTGCAGATAGAACGTGCCACGGTTGATATCGGCGCGGCGGCAGATATCCGCTACCGTCATCTTCGCGAAGCCGACCTCGGCCAGCAGCGCGAAGAACGCCTCCCGTATGACCGAGAGTGTATAGCGTCGGCGACGATCGATCTTCCCCGCTTCCATTACCCCTCCAATTGCAACGCTCGACAATGCCCGGCAAACGCTCGTTTATCGACAGCAGGCCGAAGCTGTTCATTGCTCTTAAGCAAATCGACATGGATACTTTTTATAGACACGTGTTTATAATAGCTGAAAGAAGGTATCCAGTGACCCTGTACGAGCAGCTCGTTATCGAGCTCACCAACCAATCGTTTTCCCTTCAGGCCGCCTACCGCAGCGGCGGCACGCCCTATGAGCTGAGTGACCGCGAGCCCGAGCCCTACGACCAGCAAATCGAGGACTTCGCCCGCATGATCGAGGAAGCCGATTGCGTGCTGGCGGGCGGGGCCTCCGGGCTCTCCGCGGCGGGCGGCGGCGACTTCTACTACGAGGACAACGCGACCCATCGCAAGCATTTCGGCAAATTCGCCGAGCGTTACGGTTTCAAGGGCGCTTTCGAGGGGTCGTTCTACCGCTGGCCCACCGCCGAGGCGCGCTGGGGATACCTCGCCACCTTCCTCGACACCACGCTCAACGCCCCGCTGCGCAAGCCCTACAGGGACCTCGACGCCATTCTCGCCGAGAAGGATTTCTTCGTGCTCACCACCAACCAGGACACGCAGTTTGTGAAGCTCTATCCCTGGGAGAAAGTGGCAGAGATCCAAGGCGACCACCGCTTCTTTCAGTGCTCCCGCTGTTGCACCGACGCGGTGTGGGATGCGGTCGAGCCGGTCTCCAACATGGTAGAGGCCATGGGAGACGGCCTTGAGGTTCCGACAGAGCTCGTGCCGCGCTGCCCGCACTGCGGGGCAGAGGCGTTCCCCTGGGTTCGCGGCTACGGCAACTTCCTGCAGGGCGAACTCTACGAGGAGCAGTACCGCAAGGTGTCCGACTGGCTCGACGCGCACGCACGGCAGAGGATCCTCTTCCTCGAGCTGGGTGTGGGCCGCATGACGCCCGCGTTTATCCAGGAGCCGTTCTGGGCCCTCACGGCGCAGTTACCGCAGGCCAGCTACATCGCCGTAAACAACAAGACGCAGTTTCTCCCCCGCGCGATCGAGGATCGGGGGCTCGCCGTTCGCGCCGACATCGCCGACGTGCTTGCCGACGTGCGCAAGACGCTGGGGAGGTAGCGCATGGAGACGGCGAAAGCAGTTCGCATAGGCAGGGCGCTAGCCGAAGCGGATCTTGTCATCATCGGCGCTAGCAACGGACTCGACATGGCGGAGGGGCTCAACCTTTTCTGCGCCGATGCTCATTTCCGAGAGGCGTACGGCGACCTCGCTCAGGCCGACGGCATCGGCTGCATACTGCAGGGGCTCGCCTCCCCGGATGCCAGCGTGCGACGCCGATGGGCCGAGCGGTTTCATCAAAAGGAATATCTCGAATATGAGCCCAGCCCGCTCATGAACGAGCTGCGGCGTCTTACAGAGCACGCTGACACCTTCGTGATCACGTGCAATATCGACGGGCACTTCGTACGCGCAGGGTTCAACGAGAACCGCGTGCTCGAGACGGAGGGGGGCATACGCACGTCGATCGACGAGCGGCGTCTCGCCCATCCAGACGCCCTCGCCACGGCCCAGCTCGAGGAGCTCGAGCGCCTTGTGCAAGCCCATCGCAACGGCAGGGTCGCCATCCTCGAACTTGGCGTGGGACTGCGCAACGGCATCATAAAGCACATGCTCGCCCAGATCGCGAACGTCTGCGAGCACGCCACCTACATCGTGTTCAACTACAGCCAGGCCATGGCGCCCGACGCCTCGTGCGAGACGATTCTCGTTGACGGCGATATGACCCCGGCTTTCGAGGAGATTGCCCAATGCCGTCTCTAGAGAGGGAAGCGTATAGGCTTCGAAGCCTTATCGACGATGCCGACGCCATCATCGTCGGCATCGGCTCGGGCATGTCAAGCGCCGCCGGGTTCAACCATTACAACCGCGCAGGCATGGCGCGCGCCGGAATGACGGACTGGCAGCAAGCCTTTGGCTTCAAGAGCCTTTTCGACGGCTTTTACCACCTCTACCCCAGCCTCGAGCAGCAATGGGCCTACTACGCGCGATACATCGACTTCATGCTGCGCGAGCTGGCCTCGCAGCCCTATCTCGACCTACGGTCCCTCATCGGCCATAAGGACTACTTCATCCTGAGCACCAATGTAGACACCCAAGTCGAGAAGACGTTTCCCACCGAGAGGATCTGCAACTATCAGGGAAGCTTCGCGCACCTTCAGTGCAAGCAGCCATGCTGCGACGAGCTCTTCGAGGCGAGCCCCTACGTCGAGCGCATGCTCGCGGGCATGGCGGGGTTCGAGATCCGCAGCGAGGACGTCCCCCGATACCCGCATTGCGGCTGGCAGCTCGTGCCGTGGGTGCGCGACGACACGTTTCTGCAGGGTGCGGCATGGCGCGAGAGCCTCGGACGATATGAGCGCTTCGTGCGCGAGCGCAGCGATCGCCGCGTGCTGTTGCTGGAGCTCGGCGTGGGCGAGATGACCCCGGGCATCATCACGCTCCCGTTCTGGAGCATGACCGCGAAGCTGCCGGATGCGCACCTGCTGAGCGTAAACATCTCGGGCGGCTCGGCTCCGCTGCAGCTTGGAAGCAAGGCAGGGGCGATCCAGGCCGATTTGGGCGCCCTGCTCTCGGTGGCGCGGGCAGGTGGCGAGTAACGCGGAGCGGTAGACGCGCAATGAGGTTTTAGCCGCAGCCTCCGAACGAGAGGGCTCGGAGGCTGGTATTCCTGAATCGCAGGTCACGATGGGTTATCGGAATCGCGAAGAGCGGATACCGCCAGTAAGCCCCCTTCGGAATAGGCGTTGAGCAGCTCCTGGGCATGGGCGAACTCGGGGCCTCGTCGATAAGCGCATCGAGCAGCGCGTACTTATCCTCGTAATGCAGATAGAACGTTCCCCGGTTGATCTCGGCGCGGCGGCAGATGTCCGCCACCGTCATCTTCGCGAAGCCGACCTCGGCCAGCAGCGCGAAGAACGCCTCCTGTATGACCGAGAGGGTGTAGCGCCGCCGGCGGTCGATCTTGGTTTCTCCCATCGCCTCTCCAATCTGAGTCGTTTGACAATGTCCAGTAGCTGTTCGTTTATCGACAGGTGCACGCGTTTGTTCATTGCCCCTGCGAAAATCAACAAGGATACTGTTTATAGACACCTGTTTTTTATAGCTGAAAGGGAGCACGGATGACCCTGTGCGAGAAGCTCGGCATCGGGCTTGTCAGCCGATCGTTTTCCCATCGGGCCGTCTATCGAAACGGCGGCACGTCATACGATTTGAGCGATTGCGAGCCTGCTGCTTGCAAGCAAGATATCGAGGCTTTTGCCCGAAAGGTGGGGGAAGCTGATTGCGTGTTTACGGGAGAGGCAGGTAGGCAGGCGTTATGAGCATCTGCATCAAAAATCAGATTCAGAATATGAATATCGTCATCGGCTGCACGGTGGGGTGTCCATATTGCTATGCCCGTAACAATGTGAAACGTTGGCATATGATTGACGACTTCGCTGATCCTGCGTTCTTCCCGAGCAAGCTCAAGATGATGGAAAAGAAACGCCCGCAGAACTTTCTCCTTACCGGCATGAGCGATCTCTCCGGGTGGAAGCTGGAATGGCGAGACGAGGTATTTGCAAAGATCCATGAGAATCCACAGCATCAGTTCCTGTTCCTGACCAAGAGACCCGATTTGCTGGATTTAGATACCGACCTGGAAAACGCATGGTTCGGCGTTACGGTGACGAGGAAAGCGGAGCTGTGGCGTATCGACGCCCTTCGGAAAAACGTCAAAGCAAATCACTTCTTCGTTACTTTTGAGCCGCTATTCGACGATCCCGGTACGGTCGACCTTTCCGGAATCAACTGGATCGTCGTCGGTACTATGACCGGGGCGCAGAGCAGGAAGGTTCATACGGAACCGGAGTGGGCATGGTCTTTGACGGACCAGGCGCACGCGCTTGGCATTCCAATGTTTATGAAGGAAGACCTCGTCTCTGTCATAGGGGACGAAAACATGATTCAGGAATTGCCGGAAGAATTCGAAAGAGTGCTGGAGGTGCAGAGAACATGGCAGAAGTGATCGATGGAATCCTCATCAATGAGGTGGAAGCAAAGAACATCATGACCAAGTCCAGCCTGCCGGTAGGCGGCTACTCGGTCAATCCCTATGTAGGCTGCACGCATGCCTGCAAGTATTGCTATGCCTCCTTTATGAAGCGCTTTACCGGACACAAGGAGGAATGGGGCACCTTTCTTGATGTGAAGCATTGGCCGGAAATCAAGAATCCGAAGAAATACGCTGGACAGCGGGTGGTTATCGGTTCTGTGACGGATGGCTACAATCCACAGGAGGAGCGATTCGGGAATACCAGGAAACTCCTGGAGCAGCTGATTGGCAGCGATGCAGATATTCTGATCTGCACAAAGTCCGATCTTGTGGTACGGGATATCGATCTGCTGAAGAGGCTTGGACGAGTGACCGTTTCATGGTCGATCAACACGCTGGATGAGAACTTCAAGAACGATATGGACTCCGCGTCGAGCATCGAGCGTCGTATCGCTGCTATGAAGCAGGTGTATGACGAAGGTATCCGTACGGTCTGCTTCGTGTCCCCGGTATTTCCCGGCATCACGGATTTTGAGATGATTTTTGAGCGAGTAAAAGATCGGTGCGATTTGTTTTGGCTCGAAAATCTCAATCTTCGGGGTGGTTTCAAAAAAGCGATCCTGGATTATATCGCCGAGAAACATCCCAATCTCGTACCGCTTTACGATGAGATCTATAACAAGCGCAACCGTAGCTATTTTGAAGCGCTTGAAGTAAAAGCCGAGGAAATGGCCAAGAAGTACGATTGCCCCTTTGTGGACAACGAAATGCCTTATGGCAGAGTCCCCCAGGGGCATCCGGTGATCGTGGACTACTTCTATCACGAGGAAGTCCGAGGGTCAGATAATAGCGGAAAAAGAAATCGTTAAACGGAAACCGACGACGATTCGCTCGAGCGATTAGCGTCCACGCGTGGCTTCTGCCGATTGGCGCAACGGGCGACGGATTAAGGGACCGCTCGGGCGGATGATCCCGCTGCAGTACAGGCGGTCGCTCAATTTAGCGGCATGAGCGTTTTCGCACGGAAAACCAGTACCCCCTGTGCCGAGTTTAATCGTAGCGAATACAATGGGCACTGAGCATCAATCGAAAGTAGTCAAGAGCCTTTTCGACGGCT
Source organism: Collinsella sp. AF05-9 (assembly GCF_003465595.1). NCBI lineage: Bacteria > Bacillati > Actinomycetota > Coriobacteriia > Coriobacteriales > Coriobacteriaceae > Collinsella > Collinsella sp. AF05-9. The sequence continues at coordinate 20,320 of NZ_QSBB01000010.1, read as the reverse complement.
TTTACCACCTCTACCCCAGCCTCGAGCAGCAATGGGCCTACTACGCGCGATACATCGACTTCATGCTGCGCGAGCTGGCCTCGCAGCCCTATCTCGACCTACGGTCCCTCATCGGCCATAAGGACTACTTCATCCTGAGCACCAATGTGGACACCCAGGTCGAGAAGACGTTTCCCGACGAGAGAATCTGCAACTATCAGGGAAGCTTCGCGCACCTTCAGTGCAAGCAGCCATGCTGCGACGAGCTCTTCGAGGCGAGCCCCTACGTCGAGCGCATGCTCGCGGGCATGGCGGGGTTCGAGATCCGCAGCGAGGACGTCCCCCGATACCCGCATTGCGGCTGGCAGCTCGTGCCGTGGGTGCGCGACGACACGTTTCTGCAGGGTGCGGCATGGCGCGAGAGCCTCGGACGATATGAGCGCTTCGTGCGCGAGCGCAGCGATCGCCGCGTGCTGTTGCTGGAGCTCGGCGTGGGCGAGATGACCCCGGGCATCATCACGCTCCCGTTCTGGAGCATGACCGCGAAGCTGCCGGATGCGCACCTGCTGAGCGTAAACATCTCGGGCGACTCGGCTCCGCTGCAGCTTGGAAGCAAGGCAGAGGCGATTCTGGCCGATTTGAGCATGCTGCTCTCGGCGGCGCGAACGGGCGACGAGCAGCGCAGTTCATCGCGCCGTGTTTCATGCGTGGACGCTTAATGAGTAGTCTCGGGTGGCTTGCCCATGAGTTGACGAATAAGTTGGAGCTTCGCCATTGGCTCAATCGCTTCGCGCGCTCGATAAACTTGTTTAGTAAAAGGCGGATCGGTCACCGATGGACGCACGACGAGAAACACGTACCTCCAGTGGTTCAAGCACGGCGCGCGTGAGGATCTCTGCAAGCAACCGCCTGGTACGCTACTGTTGCCAGCGTGGCTTAGCGGACTGGCGAATCCCGCCCCGTGCGCGTCATCATCCAATCAAATGCCCCGGCAAGCAGCAGCACCGCCAATCACACTACGTTCTTACGGTGCCCTCTGCGATAATATTAGCGAATTGTGTTTTCACCTCGCAGCTACGGAGACATTAGATGATTACGCTGGACAATCTTCGCGACGCACTTAGGGCTCTGTGCTACGAGCCGTCGGGCGACGGCACCGTTTATCAGAAATCCTGGGAAGAGACCAGCGCACAAATCACGGTCGATTTTTCCAAGAAACGCATCGGCTACCCGAAAGACCTGGGGTTCAAGGTCAACAAAGACACAACTTGTAACTTCTCCGATAACGAGAACTTCGTCGTACTCGCCTGCGTAACCATGCTCCTCGACAAAGGATATCGCCCCGAATCACTCGAGCTGGAGCGCGAATGGGCCCTTGGGCACGAACAAAAGAGCGGCCGCGCTGATATCTGCATTAATGACGAGAGGGGCGACACACTCGCAATCGTCGAATGCAAGACCCCTGGAACCGAGTTCAAAAACGAATTCAAGAACATGCAGTCAGACGGAGGGCAACTCCTCTCCTATTGGCAACAAGAGCGCGCGACTCGCTGGTTGGTACTCTTTGCATGCGATTTCATCAACAACGAAATTGTGTTAGACCAGGTTTCAATTAACTGCAGCGATGACGAGAACTTCATCGCGCTCGCCAAACGCGATGACACCATTGCGCTCTACCGCGACGCCCATACAGTGGAACAGCTCCATCAAGTTTGGACGGAAACGTACAACCAACAAGTCGAGGGAAACATCCTCTTTGGCGATAGGTCGACGGCATACCACCCGATGGTTCCTCCCCTTCTCAAGAAGGACCTTGTCGACTTCAGGGCCGAAGACAGCATCGTCAACCGCTTCGAGGAAATCCTCCGCCACAACAACGTCTCCGATAAAGAGAACGCCTTCAATCGCCTTATTGCGCTCTTTATCGCGAAGCTCCAAGACGAGCTCTCGAAAATGCCAACCCAGGAGATTGAGTTCCAATACCGCCAAGGACGAGACACCTACGAAACGCTCCAGGACAGACTCCAGAGACTCCACTCAGACGGCATGAGAAAGCTCATGCGGGAAGAGGTCCTGTACGTTCCCAACAACTACGCCGAAAACCTCATAAGCAACTATACGGGCCAGCACCGCAAGCAGCTCATCGAGGAGCTGAACGGCACGCTGCGCAAGCTTAAATTTTATACCAACAATGACTTTGCGTTCAAAGACGTCCACAACGAGGAACTCTTTCTTCAGAACGGCAAGGTACTCGTAGAGACGGTGCAACTTCTACAGCCGTATCGCATCGTAGGAACTCAAGACATTCAATTCTTGGGCGACCTCTTCGAACAGCTCCTTAATCAGGGCTTTAAGCAAAACGAGGGCCAATTCTTCACACCTGTGCCCATCACCCGTTTTATTTGGAAGTCACTCCCACTCGACAGCATCGTGCAGGACGAGGCTGGTGCCGTGCACTATCCACGCGTTATCGATTACGCCTGCGGCGCGGGGCACTTTCTCACAGAAGGGTTCGAAGAAATCTCCGACGCCGCATGCCAATATGATCCGACCATAGAGGATGACCTCGGAGACGCCGACTGGGTCAGAGACAATCTCGTCGGCATCGAGAAGGACTATCGACTCGCTCGCGTTTCCAAGGTCTCGTTCTACATGCATGGCGCAGGGCAGGGCAACGTGGTCTTCGGCGACGGACTTGAAAATTATCCCGACAAGGGAATCGACAGCCGAACCGACAGGGGACGCTTCGACATTCTTGTCGCCAATCCCCCGTACTCTGTCGCGGCCTTCAAACCGCATCTCAAGCTTCACAACAACGAACTCAAAGTGCTGGAAACCATCAGCGATAGCGGCTCGGAAATCGAGACCCTCTTTGTCGAGCGTGCGGCACAGCTTGTTCGGCCCGGAGGCTACGCCGCCATTGTCCTCCCCACCTCGATCCTCGACAAGAGCACGAGCTCGAGTTTCATGGCCGCACGCGATGTGCTTTTGAGCTCCTTCGAGATCGTCTCCATCGCCAGGTTTGGATCAGGCACATTCGCGGCCACAGGAACAAACGTCGCAATTATGTTCCTACGTCGCTTTGACGAGATCCCGCCCCGCAATGCGAACGCACTTGATTTCGTTGACGCTGTTTTTGAGCGCAGGAAGCTCACTGGTTGGAAAGACGAAAGCGCTTTCAACGCTTATCTCGACACAATTAATGTAGACGGAGATACTTACCGGGCTTTTCTCGCAGGAGAGGCTGGCTGGAACGAATGGGCAAACACTCGCCACTTCAACGTTTATTGCCATCTTTTCGAATCATCGAAGGAGCTCAAGACCCTTCGAAAGAGCAAGACTTGGAAGGCGGCCGACAAGAACTCACAGCTCAAAGCAGAGAACGAGCTGTTCTATCGCTATGCGCACAAGGAAGAGCGCAAACGCCTGCGCGTTTGGGGTCTCGTCTGCGGCGAACAGACGCTCATCATCAACTCACCTAACACGACCAAGGAAATCGCCTCTTTCCTTGGCTACAAATGGAGCAATCGCAAAGGCAACGAGGGGATACAGCCCATCGATGGTGAGGGCGTGCTCTATTCGGACGACGAATCGGACGACACGAACTCGCTAAGCGGCATCATCAGAGCATGGTTCTCCGGCGAGCAGGTTGAGCCCGGCGACCTTGCCCAGTACTACTACTATGCCAAGACCACCGATTTCATCGACTTTGATGCCGAGAAGTTCGACGAGACTCTTACGATTCCCCGCTCTTTCTACAAGCCCCGCTCGTTCGCCCAGGGCACCGTAGTCAAGACGCTTAGAGACATCACATCCTACGTTACCAACAGCGTGGCCCAGAGTTCCATCACCACCGACACTTACGTAACAACGGAGAACATGGTCAAGGATCGTGGCGGCATAACCGCCTATAGCGGAGAGCTTCCGGCAAGTGCTGGCACCGCATACAAGAAGGGAGACACGCTCGTCTCCAATATTCGCCCCTATCTGCAGAAGATTTGGCTCGCAGACCGCGATGGGGCGTGCTCCAAGGACGTTTTGGTATTCCGAAGCATAAATACCGACAGCCTATTGCCCGAGTTCCTCCATCTGCTCCTGTGGCAGAAGGACTTCTTCGACTACGATATGTCCACCTTCACGGGAACCGGCAGGCCTCGCGGAGACAAGAATGAGCTGCTCAAATACCCCATCCCAGTCCCGACGCTCTCCGAGCAGAGAGCCCTCATCGACGGTTTCAATCGCTTAACAGATGAAATCAATAGCAAAAGACAGCAAATCGCCGCTCTCAAGGAAAGCGTCAAATCACGGTTTGTAGAGGTATTTGGCGATCCGGTCGATGGTAAAAAATGGCCTTTCGTTAGGCTTGAAGACCTCTGTACCAAGTTGGGTTCCGGAGCAACACCACGAGGCGGCAAAACGGCATACAAGGCCGAAGGTGTTCCGCTGGTCAGAAGTATGAATGTTCACAACGGTCGTTTCGTGTGGAAGGACCTTGCTTGTATTGATGATGAACAAGCCGCAAAACTAGAAGGCGTCACGCTGATGAAGGGTGACGTGCTTCTGAATATTACTGGCGCTTCGGTTGCTCGTTCATGTCTTTTGCCGGATGAATTGGCTGGTGGACGTGTTAATCAGCATGTCTCAATTGTCAGAGTCGACCAAAAACGGATGCTACCGGTGCTATTGAACACGGTGCTGATCAGTGATTCGTATCAGAGACTCCTGCTAAACGGCTCAAGAGCGGCTGGAGCAACAAGGGAGGCAATTACCAAAGAAGATCTAAAGAGAATGACGGTTCCCTTGCCTCCCCTTGAGCTTCAGCAAGAGTTCGCCGACTTCGTCGCCCAGGTCGACAAATCGCAATTTGCACTTGAGCAAGAGGTCGACGCCCTTTCCGCAGAGCGCGACGCCCTTCTAAACCGATTCCTCGCGTGATACGTTCCTCCCATCCATATCGGGATGGGAGGAACTGATGCACACGACGGTCGAAATAGCAAACGCGGTTCTCACAAAAATGCAGGCACTCGTTAGCGGCGAAGTGCTTTCGTATCTCGAGAGCGTCCTTATGAGCGAACTCAGGGGCATCGAACTTGAAGTGAACGCGCTCAGCAATGTCGAAGACGAGGCCTCAAAGTACATGGAGCGATTCCTCGCAGCCAAAACCATCGAGGGATGCTCGCCTAAGACCATCAGGTACTACAAGGCCACACTTACAAGGGCGCTCGAAGCAATCAAAAAACCAATTATCCGGATTAGTTCAGATGACTTACGAACATACCTGAGCGAATATCCCATAGGTAATAACGCGGGGAGCATCACCGTCGACAACGTCAGGCGCATCCTGTCGTCATTCTTCTCTTGGCTTGAAGACGAGAACCATATACTCAAAAGCCCTGCACGACGCATTAAAAAGATTCGCTCAAAGAGAACGGTCAAGTCCGTATATTCTGATGAAGAACTTATAGCCCTCACAGACGCCTGTTCTTGCAAGAGGGATCTGGCAATCATCAACCTTCTTAGTTCAACAGGGATGAGAATAGGCGAACTCGTCTCGCTCAATCGAGAAGACGTTGATCTAAATCGGCGAGAGTGCATTGTACTCGGAAAGGGCAACAAAGAGAGAGTCGTCTATTTTGATGCAACTACAAAGCTGCACCTAAACAACTACCTGCAAGAACGCAGCGATAACGTCGCCGCGCTATTCTGTAGTCTCACAAAGCCGAGTTCCAGGCTGCAAGTAAGCGGAGTCGAGCTCCGCCTTCGCTCCTTGGGAACAAAAGCAGGCGTCAAACACGTCCACCCACATAAGTTCAGGAGAACGCTGGCCACCAAAGCAATTGGAAAAGGAATGCCCATCGAGCAGGTGCAGAAGCTGCTTGGCCATCAAAAGATTGACACAACGTTGATGTACGCAATGGTCGATCAGGACAACGTAAGGGACTCTCATAGAAGGTATATCTGTTAAGTCAAATCACGGTTTGTCGAGATGTTTAGAACCAAGACGCACGCATCATGGCCAATCGAAACAATTGGCAACTACAGCATAGAAATGCACTACGGCACTTCAGCAAAAGCCGGCGCCGATGGCGATTATGTCTACATCCGAATGAACAATATCACCGACGACGGCATCCTTGACCTAACCGATACAAAGCGAATCACCCTAAAGGGCCAAGCTCTCGAAAATGCTACCGTCCGCTATGGCGATTTGCTTTTTAATCGAACCAACAGCATTGACAAGGTTGGGAAAACTTGCGTTTTTCATCAGTCAGAGACCATGGTTATTGCTGGGTACATCGTGTGCGTAAGGTTCGCTGACCACAGCTCTGCCGAATATGTATCTGGTTACCTGAATTCAAAGGAAGGAAAGCGAGTCCTTCGTAATATAGCGAAGGGAAGTGTCCATCAGGCAAATATCAGCGCAGCAGACTTGGCCGCTATTCCCATTGCAATTCCCCCGTTGTCCCTCCAACAGGAGTTCGCCGACTTCGCTGCCGAGGCGGACAAATCGCAATTTATCATCCACCAAGATCTTCACGGCTTTTGAAAAGACAGATAGTTACATGTCCAACGCTACAGAAGCCCGAGGACCGTCGCCTTTGATAGCATCTCGTAGGCTCGCGGATATGTCTCTTTGTCGCGCTCGGCCATAAATGCCCAGTTCGCCGTCACGTCAGCCGCCCTCACCATAGCCACCTTGGAGGAGTCGACATAGGAGACTGGAATCTTGGGCAGCCAGTCGCTAAATACAGGAGGGTAGGAGGTCTGCCACGTTGGGTTGAACATGCCGCAGCGCAGCTCCTCATCAACCGATTCTGCCAGGTTGTACTTTCCGTCGATCGAAGTCGAATGCTCGTCAACCACAACAGAAACTGCATCAACCTCGCTCGCGGCAATTCCCTGAAGCCTCAGCGCGTCAACGATGCCGGACTTCACGCCACGCTTTAGAGCGTAGTCAAGATACCTTTGCTTGCGCCTTTTCGAGCTTGAATTCTCAGAGCAACTGCAACACCCCTGAGTAGTGGACCTCGTAGGGCGTCCTGAACCCCAGGCGCTTGTGGGGCCTGCGGTTGATGGCATCGTACACCCGCTCGACCTCCTCGTCCGAGACCGCAGAGAAGCCGGTCCCCTTCGGGAAGTACTCGCGCAGCAGACCGTCTGTGTTTAGTCAAGCCTGATTTTCGGGTTGGGGCTGCGGTGGAAATCCCGGTCCTCTTTTGGTCCAGGATTTCCACCGCAGCCCCAACCCGTAAATTGAACGCTATCAAACACAGATGCCGTCGCGAAGTCGATGTCGCGCGTGACGCGGCCGTCGGGGATGCGCGCGAGCAGCCCGCTTCCGCCCTTGAGGATAAACCGGCCGTCGGGGTTGCTGAACACCCTGCGCAGGAACCGGTCGCGCAAAGCCCGACGACAGCCGTCCCCGGGGTCACCGCCCCTGTCGCGAACGGCCCTCTTCAGGGCCCTGTCGAGCTGACCGCCGTTCTCGTACGTCATTCTTCCCGCCTCCTAGCTAACGAATCGTACAGGCTGGCCCCCGCCGACATCCCGGCTTTTGCCCCCCGGCGTCGATTTTCTCCCTCAGCGCGCCCTCGTCTTCGACGAGGCCCCTTTCGAGCGCGTCCGCGAGCACGTTCGCGACCAGGCTCAGTTCCTCCCCGGAGTCTATCAGGTCCACCACCGTGAGCCAGGGCCTCGTCGCCGGGATGTCCGAGACGATCGCCACGTCCTTCGGGTCGAGGCGGCGCTTCCTGATGAATCAGGTTCGGGCGCTTAGTCTGCTTTCTCTCGGGCGTGCAGAACTCGTAGGGCGAGGGGCTGACCTCGCCGATGCCGTAGAGCCATGCAGCCGTCGCCCCCATGGCGACGGGGCGCCTCCCCGGGTCGATCGACAGTCAGGCCGCGAGGACGTCCTCCTCCCGCGTGCTCGGCGAGCCGCCCATGCGGTAGACGCCCTTCGCGAGCCTCTCTATGTTGCCGAGCCCTTCCCGCCTCGAGAGCGCGTACCGCTCGACGCCGAGCACCTTCGCCTGCACAGATGTGAAGAGCCCCCTTTGGGAAGAGGCGATGTCGTTGGTGGCTCGTATGACTTCGATTTATTCCATGCTTGCATTGTGGAAAATAATGCAACAATGCAAGCAATACGCTCAGAATACACGGCGTTATTCGGCGGCATTCGGGGTCACTGAAACTGCGGAAACCGATTTTCGCATTTCTTTATTCCCATTTGTTGACCTGGGCGAATGCAATTGAAGAGGGCTTGAATCCGCCTCGCAGTTTCAAGTCAGTTTCATCCGCTCGAAATCGGCCTTCGGGGGACCCGAATTGTGAATTATTCCCGCAGGGCCTAATTATTCCCGTACCGCCGAGTACTCCGTTGTACCGCCCAGTAGGGACACACGGGAATAATTGGGTCGTTTTCCCAGGTAGAGATGCAAAAAGAAAGCCCTCGAACCAAAGGGTTCGAGGGCTGTTATTCCCACTATTTCGCTGGTGGCTTCGGTTCTGCCGTCCCGTCATTCCAGTTGCACCCAGTTTTCGGCATCGACACGGAACGCGTGCCGCCGAATGACGCGATGTCGCGTTTCGTCGGCTTCGGGGACAAAAGTTGGGACAACCTCAAAAACTTTTTTCAAACTCAGGGCATTGAGTTTTTGTTTTTGTCCCAAAGGAGCTTCCGACCGTGATTCGGGTGCCCAATTGGGCGGAATCGCCCGTTTCTGAAACTCAACCGCAGCATCACGCGCAAGCCACTCGCAACAACTGCAAATGATTGGTCGCGAGCGGCTTCCAACGAGATTCCAAAGCCGCAGGTCAGGCGACTGCACTACTGACAGGGAAAGGGAGTCGTATCGGGCGGCTTGCCCATGAGTCGACGATGAGGCTTCCACCGAATGTCGAGGACATGCTGGTAAAATAGGCAATACTTTTTATGACAGGAGAACGAGCATGGCCGAACCCCACGATAGGAAGCCGATCCTCACGATCGAGCAGCAGATAGAGCACCTCAAGCAGAAGGGCGTAGCCTTCGAGCTGTGTTCCGAGGAAGAGGCCGCGGACTACCTGCGCGACAAGTGCAACTTCTTCAAGCTCGCATCCTACCGCAAACTCTTCTCGAAATACGAGGGAGGCCCGCGCGACGGCCGCTACGTAGACCTCGACTTCGGCCAGCTGCGCCTGCTCGCGGCGCTCGACCAGGAGCTGCGCCACGCCCTGCTCGGCATGACGCTCGACATCGAGCATTTCCAGAAGGTGACACTGCTTCGCGAGATGGAGGACCGCGGAGAGGACGGCTACGCCATCGTGGCCGACTACATGGCATCGCTTACCACTGCAAACAGGGAGTACCGCCTGCGCGAGCTCAAGATGAGCGGCCGCAGCCCCTACAGCTCGAGCCTCTACGCGAAGTACTCCGGCGACATGCCTGCCTGGGCCTTCCTTGAGCTCACCTCGTTCGGCACCCTCATCGACTTCGTGCGCTTCTGCGCCAGGCGATGGGGCGACAGGCGCCTCGAGGCCTCCCACTACGACCTCAAGCGCGTGAAGTCCGTCCGCAACTGCGCCGCGCACGGCTCGTGCCTGATCAACTGCTTCGCCGAGAGGGGCGCCGCCCGGGGCTCGGCGTCCAGCGGCGTCTCCCGAAGGGTCGCCGCCGTGGGAATTCCCAAGGCGACCAGGAGGAAGTGGATGGGGAATACGGCCATGCAGGAGGTCGCGACCGTGCTCGTGGCGCACTCCGGCTTGGTACCCGAGGGCTCCTCGCGCTCGCGCGCCGCATCCGAGCTCGCCGAGATGTTCGCCAGGGCCGACGGCGAAACCGAGGCGCTGCCCGACAAGGGGCCCGACGCCGCAGCTCGCTCCGCGCTCGAGTTCCTTCGCAGGTTGACAGAATCGCTCGGGTTGGTAAAATAGCGTGCAGATAGCAAAACCTTCACGGTTTTAGGGGCGGACTTGCGCAAGCGACTCTGCCCTATTTTTATATTCACTCGCTATAGGAGACGGGTGATACCTGGGTCAATGACAGAACTGAGAAGCCCGGAATAATGGAGCCAGTTAGAAACCCTCGGGTTTGCGGGGCGGGATCGTGAGAGCGATTCTGCCCTATTTTTTCCTCCGTCTGCCCCAAACCAAGTAGTTCGAAGATAGCCTGTAGGTGTCCTCGTGGGCGCCTTTTATTTTCAGGGAATCGGCCGCTTCATGAATGAGCGACCGGCTTGACCTAGATCGAACCGCCTTCATCTCCGTCTAGGCGCCGGCAATCAACATCGTGAATCCGCACGTGCTACAATCCAACCATCAGAGATGAAAACACAGTCCCCGTCGGGTAGTCGTGGGCGTGCGGGAGTCCGCATCAGTAACCTGCCTCCTTGGTTGTCCCTTCTCTGCATGGTCATCTACATAAAGGAGGAACCAGCCATGCAGATCAGCGTGTCATCCACCCTGACCGTATATCACGACGGCCAATTCTGGGTCGGGCTGGCGGAGCATGTCGAGGACGGCAGATACGGCGCCGCCCGCATCGTCTTCGGCGCAGAACCGTCCAATGAGGAGATCCTGCGATTCGTTGTCAACAAATGGGCGAAGCTCTCGTTCTTCGGTCACGATTCGACCGAGGCGAGCAAGCCCGCGAAGAACCCCAAGCGACGCGCCCGCGAGGCGGCGAAAGCACTTAAGCAGCCGGCGATGAGCACCAAGGCGCAGCAGGCGCTCGCGAATCAGCGGGAGACGATGAAGCGGGAATCGGCTCAAGCAAGAAGCCAGCGTCGCGCGGATGAGGCGGAGGCGCGCTTCGAGCAGCGAAAACTGAAGCGCAAACAGAAGCATCGCGGTCATTGATACCACCATCAACCCATATATAGCAGCAGGCGTAGCTTCGATTGAAACTACGCCTGCCACCTGGTGCTATAACGTTATACAGAACGTATGTTCTATACCCACTCGATGACTAACCCAGTCCGAGCACTACCGATGCGTGTCGCGTCATACCGCCTAAGAGCTGATTCGTTCAGAAAAGGTTCAGGGGGATCGTCGAGTTTATTGCGCCCTCGCGTTTTACAAAAGAGAGTACAAGGCCCTTTAGCTCGAATTATTGCATTTAGAACCCCGCCGCTCATCCATCCTAGCTTGCCCAAACAGCCCTCCCGCGATGTCCATGTCCCAACGGATGGGTACCATTTATCCGGGTGCACCTGGGGCAACGGGCCAGCAGGCCCGCGCAAGGTCGCTCGCATAACACGCAACATCAAACACGACAGAAGAGGCGAACGACAGATGCCGGACCCCGGACGACAGCACCGCGGAAGACGAGCATTCCGACCACAACCGAACAACTCCAGCTACTAGGCAGGCGCCCGCATGGGCGCCTTTTACTTTTCAGGGACATAGCTGCGAGCTAAGGCACGCGGCTCATAGCCGTTTCGTGAAGGCACGACCAGCTCGACCCAGCTCGACCCGTCTCCGCTCCTGCCGTGCTTACCAATCGACATCAGGCGGTTCAATCGTCGCGCAGACGAAAAGGCACACGGTGTCGTGCGGTGTCCTCGCGCGGTGCCGCACGGGAAGATTGGAGGAACCATGGCACGCACAGCCGAATGCGCCGCGCCCGAGGGAAGCCAAGATCGGGACGAATGGATGACGGTGATCGAGATGCAGGAGTACATGGGGGCGAGCCGGAGCAAGGCATACGACCTCGTCTGGTCGGGAGAGATCGACTCGTACAGGCTCGGAAGGAAGCTCCTGGTGTCGAGGGCGTCAGTGGACGCCTACATCGAGTCGAGGAGCGGCAGGAAATGACGGCGGCGACCGCCCCGGGAGCCGCCCGCGGCCGGGCACGCGAGGGAGCCTCGAGACGAAAGGAGCTCGAGGACGACCATGACCAAGAGCATTAGCAGGAGCCAGGTGAGGCTCATCGCATCGACCAACGCGATATTCGGCGCCGACGAGGCGTGCGCGATGCTGCGCATCAGCCGCGACGCCATGTACCGGCTCGCCAAGGACCCCGACGACCCGTTCCCGATCCGCTACATCGGCGGCAAGACTCGCGACGGCATCGTGCTGCACGACGAGCTCGTCGCATGGGTCGAGCGGAACAGCATCGTCGGCTCGCCCAGAAGGGGCTAGCGCCGATGGCAGCCGCAGGCCCGAAGGGGCGCGACGGCCCCTCCCCGCGCGAGTTCACGACGGTACGGCACTTCATGATGGCGGACCTGGGCCTCTCCGGCCTTCCCCTGCTCGTCTACGCACGCATCTTCGGTTTCTGCGACGCCGGGTGCGGCTACTTCGAGAGCAAGGGCGGCCTGGCCCGCTTCCTCAACGTGCAGGAGCGCAGCGTCCACCGCGCCATCCGCGACCTGCTCGATCGGGGCCTCATCGAGGAGTGCGGCGTGCACGCCCCGGCGCGCGGGCACGCCACCAAGCGGTACCGCATCGTGCGCGAGAGACTGCCGCCCGGAGCGCTGGCAACCCCTGACGGTTCGTCAGGGTTCCCGGCCCGAAAGGGTGACGAAATGACAGGGTTCGCCGAGAGCAAGGGTGACGAACCGTCAGGGTTCGCAGCCCGAACCCCTGACGAGATGACAGGGAAACCCCTGACGATATGCCACCCAATAAGCAAAAGGGACAACAAGGACTTCAGAAGATAAGGAAGGGGCGCCCGATGGACCGAGCGGGACTCATCACCCTGGAGCAGGCCCGTGCGGCCGGGCTCTCCTTCGACGAGCCGGAGCCGAGGGCGTGCCCGCACTGCGGCGCCGCCCTCGATCCGCTCGGCGCGGCGCTGGCGGGCAGGGTCGCCTGGGTCTCCGCCGCCCCCTGCCCGTGCGAGGGCGCAGCCAGCGAGCGGGAGTCCGAGGCGCGAAGGCGCGCGGCCCTCGCCGCCAAGGAGGAGGCCGCCCGCCGGGAGAAGGCGCTCTCGCGCGCGGGCATCCCCAGGCGCTACTGGGCCGCCGAGGCCGACCGCCCCGAGTTCGCCGAGTACATCGCCTCGTTCGCCGGCAACGGGGGCGCCGGGCTCTACATACACGGGGGCGTCGGCGCCGGCAAGACGCACGCCGCCTCCGCCATGGCCAGGCTGTTCGCCGAGGCCGGCTACGACGTCGCCTTCACGACGGCCAAGGGCATGCTCGAGCGCGTGAAGGCCACGTTCGACGAGGGCGGCACCGAGGCCGCCGTCGCGCGGTACGCCAAGTGCGACGTCCTCGTGCTCGACGACCTCGGCAAGGAGGACGCGACGGAATGGTCCGTCGGCACCGTGTTCAGCGTGCTCGATGCGCGCTACGAGGACATGCGCCCGACCATCGTCACGTCGAACTACGCGCCGGGCGCGCTGGCGGACAGGCTCGCAAGGCGCGGCGAGCGCGTCACGGCAGAGGCGATCGCGAGCAGGATCTCCCAGACCTGCAGGACCGTCTACCTGGGCGGAAGGGACAGGCGCCGCCTCGGCTAGCTTGTGCGCTTCCCGTGGAGGCGCGGACGGCTCGACCCAGCTCGACCCATCGCGGGCGGCCCCGATGCCCGCCGCAATCGAAATCGCTATACACGTCTTGGGCGGCGCCGGCGCGCCGGCACGCACGCCTGCTCCGACTCGCACCGTGCCCCCATCGCGAGGACGCCGCCCGCCAAGCAACAAACGAAAGGCGGAGGGCCCATGGACGGCTTCGAGAGGATAACCGGCCGCGAGCACGACGGGCTCGTGGAGAAGTGCCAGGAGAACGGCTGGCTCAAGGTCGGCGGCTTCGACTGGCAGGACGACCCGTTCCTCGAGGAGTACCCCTACGAGTTCTCCCGCACGGACAGCGTCGACAGGCTCCGCGAGGCGCTCGGCTCGGGCAACTGGGCCATACGCCAGGGGTTCTGCTACCGCGACCTCGCGTTCATCCAGCAGGTGAACGGCGGCGACGAGTGGTGGACGCTCAAGCGCGACGGCGACGCGTGGACCGGCTTCGAGAGCTGGAGCTTCGGCGCCATCGCCCAGGAGCCCGAGCGGTTCGAGCGCGCCATGCGCGACATGTGCGAGGCGACGCCGGAGCAGTGCCGCAGCGGCGAGTGGGCCCATCTGCACGAGAAGGCTCCCGAGCCGCTGGCGCAGCGCGCCGCGTCCGCCCGCGAGGCGAGCCGCGCGCACGCCGGGCAGGAAGCCCGCGCCCCAATGGCGCGCGAGAGGGCCGTCGGGGCCGAATAGGGACGACCGGGGCGCGAAGGCGCCCTTTTTCATCTCGACTGGAAGGGAGGCGCGGGATGGCGAGCGACTACGGGGACGAGGCGGGCGGCAAGCTGCTCGACTGGATGCTGAGGATCGGCCAGGAGGCCGGCGCCGAGGCAATGGCGCGCAGCGCGAGGGAGCTCTCCGAGCGCCTCGCGGGAATCCGCGGGACCATCGCCGGCGGGCGCGCCGAGCCCATCGCGGCCGACGGCGTGCCGGCCTACGCGAAGCTCAGCCTCGAGGAGCTCTCTGGGCTTCCCGAGTACGCGACGATCAAGGAGGTCGTCTCCGACAAGCTGCGCGCCGCGTCGGTCGAGCACCACATCATCCCCGGCGAGGGCCGCGACTGGCTGCTCTTCAAGGTGGAGGACGCCCCCGAGGTCGACGAGGCCTTCCGCCAGCTGGAGCAAGAGACGGGAAAGGCCGCCGATCGCGCAAGGGAGCGGCTCTCCGAGATCGCCGAGAGGCGCCGGGCGCCCGAGCGGCTGGCGGAGCGCGCCGAGCGGGCGCGCGAGGCGTCGAGGGCCCACAGCCAGGGCATCGGCCGGGACCGCGGCCCGCGCCAGATCGAGGGGCCCGAGAGATGAGGTGGCAGGCGGCGGCCGCGCTGGCCGCGGCGGCGTTCGCCGCGGGAGACTTCGCGGCCGCGGCAATCGCGGCGTCGGGCGCGAGCCCGATCCTCGACCCGGAGGCCGCCATGGCGGCGATCCCCGCGGCGCTCCGCGCGGGGCGCGTCTTCTCCGCGGAGGCGGTTCCCCTGTGCGCCGGGACCGCCTGCGCGTGCGGCGCGCTCCTCGCCTGGGCCCGCTCACTGGGGACCAAGGGGGCCCGGCGCGACGGCGAGGAGCACGGTAGCTCCAGGTGGGCCACGCGCAAGGACATCGCGCCCTTCGGCGACCCCAAGGACCCCGACAACAACATCATCCTCACCGACAACGCGCGCATCCGCCTCGTGAGCCGCAGGTTCGACCTCTCCACCGACACCAACGACAACGTGCTCGTGGTGGGAGGACCCGGCACCGGCAAGACGCGCTACTACGTCAAGCCGAACCTCCTGCAGGCCAACGCCAGCTTCTTCGTGACCGACCCGAAGGGCACGCTCATCCGCGAGATGGGCGGCGCGCTGGCGGAGCTCGGCTACGAGATCCGCGCGTTCGACACCATCGACTTCACGCGCTCCATGCGCTTCAACCCCATAGCCTACATACGCGACGAGGCGGGCGTCATCCGCTTCGCCCGCGGCATCGTCGCCAACACCGAGGGCGACGCCGACCACAAGGGCGACCCCTACTGGGAGAAGGCCGAGCGCCTGGTCTACACCGCGCTCACGGCCTACCTCGTCATGCACTGCGAGCCCGCCGACCGAAACCTCGACGGGCTGCTCACGCTGCTCTCGCTCGCCGACGCCCGCGACGACCCGGGCTACATGAGCCCGCTCGACATGGTGTTCCGCGAGCTGGAGACCGGCGAGCGCTACGTCAGGCGCGGCGGCGCCTCGGCGGCGGGCGGATCGCTGCGCGGCTTTTCCGAGGAGGACGGCGCGTGGGAGTGGGTCAAGGTCCGCGAGCCCGCGCCGCCCGACGACTTCGCGCTCGCGAGCTACCGCGAGTTCCGCGTGGCCGCCGGCGACACCATGAAGTCGATGCTCTCGAGCTGCAACGTCCGCCTGAAGCCGCTTTCCATCCGCGCCGTGCGCGACCTCACCTCCAAAGACGAGCTCGACCTCGCCCACATGGGCGACGAGGGCGCCAAGGTCGCGCTCTTCGCGTCTATGAGCGACACCGACTCGACCTTCGACTTCCTGTTCGCCCTGCTCATGGATACGGCCGTGAGCGCGCTTTGCGCCGAGGCGCTCGAGGCGCACGGCGGCTCGCTGCCCACGACGGTGCACTTCGTCTTCGACGAGTTCGCCAACATCGGGCGCATACCCGACTTCGAGCGGACCATCGCCGTCACCCGCAGCAGGAACATCGCCGTCTCGATGATCGCCCAGTCGCTCTCGCAGCTGAAGGAGACCTACGGCGACAACAACGCCGAGACCATCGTGAACGCCTGCGACACGCTGCTCTACCTGGGCGGCAAGGCGAACGAGACCAACGAGGAGATCAGCAAGATGGCCGGCAAGCAGACGGTGGCGAGCGAGACGCAGAGCGACTCGCGGGGCGCCGGCTGGACCCGGACCGTGAACCGCGGCATCTCCGAGCGCGACCTCATACAGCCCGCCGAGGTGGCGCGCATGCCGCGCGAGGACGCGCTCGTGCTCGTGAACGGCTGCATGCCGCTCATGGACCGGAAGTACCGGCTCGAGCGCCACCCGCGCTCGCGCCTGCTCGAGGAGGCCACGCGCCGCGGCCCGTTCGACTTCGCGGAGTACCGCAGGCGGAAGGACGGCGCCTCGTGACGGGGCCGCGGAGGGCGCGGGCCTCCCCCGCCGCGGGGGAGGAGCAGCAAGGAACATCGTCAACCGAAAGCAAAGGAGAGCAGCATGCTCGCAAACGTCATCAAGCTCGTGTCGGGCTGCGTGACCTTCCTCGGCGGCTTCCTGGTCGTGTGGGGAGCGGTCTCGCTCGGCCTGGCCATCAGGGAGCAGCAGGGCGGCCCGCAGATCGCGACCGCCATTTCCACCATCGCCGGCGGCGCGATCATCATCGCCGCGTCGGTCTACTTCGGGCAGCTGGACACGTCCTGGCTGCCGGCATAGGGGGCGTCGCGGATGGCGCTCCGGATACCGGTGCAGAAGGACATCGGGGAGTACGAGGAGAAGATCGTCGGGAAGATGAGCCTGCGCACGCTCGCATGCGTGTCGCTCGGCTTCGGCAGCGCGGTCGGGGCGGCGGCCTTCGTCCACCTGGGCCTGCGCGCAGACGTCGCGGACGCGGCCTTCCCGATCATGCTCTGCAGCATGCCGTTCTGGCTCGCCGGGTTCTGGCGGCCCTTCGGCATGCGCGCCGAGGAGCTGCTGCCGCTTTTGGCGGCCCACGAGCTCTCCCCGCAGCTGCTCGCGTACGAGCCCTGCCTCGCCGGGAGCCTCCCCGAGGGCTCGCCGCGCCCGGGCCGCCCGGGACGTCGCGCGAGGCGCAGGGCAAGGAAGAAAGGAGCCGAGCTCTATGAGCCGAGCAAGAAGCAACAAGGAGAATAGGCCGAAGCGCCCGAGCACCCTCGGGCTGCTCCTCGGCGGCACGGGCGGGCGCAAGGACGCCTCGAAGGGCGCGGAGGCCGAGCGGCAGAGGCGCCGCCGGGAGCGCGACCGCTCGCGCGAGATGGCCGCCTACGTCGGCTACGACGCCATGTACAGGGACGGCATCGCCCAGGTGATGCCCGGGGTGTTCAGCCAGACGGTCGAGTTCTCCGACATCAGCTACCAGTCCGCGCGCAAGGAGGCGCGCGAGACGGCCTTCACCGTGATGAGCTCGCTGTTCAACTACTTCCCGGCGGACTCCCACGTGCAGCTCCAGGTAGTGAACGCGCCCATCCCCGCCGACGAGGTCGGCCGCAAGGTCTTCTTCGAGCCCGGAGAGCGCGCCACCGCCGGGCTCGCCGAAGAGTACAACCGGATCCTCAACGACAAGATGCGCGAGGGCGTCTCGAACCTCGTGCGCCACCGCTACCTGACCTACGCCGTGGGCGCCGACGACGTCGACGCCGCGGTGCCCAAGCTCGCGCGCATCCGGGGCGACGTGGAGCAGACGCTCGCGCGCATACGCTGCTCGTCGCGCGCCCTCGACGGCGTCGAGAGGCTCGAGCTTTTGCAGGGGCAGCTGCGCCCGGGGTCGCGCTTCGAGTTCTCCTGGGACAAATTGTCCCCGACGTCGGGCGCGCGCACGAAGGACTTCGTCATGCCCTCCACGCTCGACTTCAAGCCCGAGGGCAGGTCCGACTGCTTCCGCAGCGACGGGCGCTACGGCGCGGTGCTCGCGGTGCGCAGCTTCGGGTCGGTCATCGAGGAGACCTACCTCGCCTCCATCATCGACCTGCCGCTGCCGCTCAACGTGACGCTGCACGTGCAGCCCATCGCGCAGAGCGAGGCGCTCGCGCTCGTGAAGCGCCAGATCGACTGGATGGACAAGGAGATCATCGACGAGCAGATGAGCGCCGTGAAGAAGGGCTACGACTACCAGATCCTGCCGCCCGAGCTGCGCTTCTCGAAGGAGGAGGCCGAGGAGCTGCTCGACTTCCTGCGCAACAAGTCCGAGCGCCTGTTCGTCTACACGGGCCTCGTCTACACCTGGGCCGACAGCCTCGAGGAGCTCGACCGCCGCGTCCAGCAGGTGACGAGCGTCGCGCAGGGCTGCACGATCGGCCTCGAGCCGCTCCACTTCCGGCAGCGCCAGGCTCTCAACTCGGTGCTCCCGCTCGGGGACAACCACGTCACCGTGAGCCGCTACCTCACCACGGGGCAGGTGGCCATGCAGATGCCCTTCGCGAGCCAGAGCCTCGACGAGGCGGGCGGAGGCTACTACGGGCAGTCCAGGGAGAGCGGGAACCTGGTGCTGTGCGACCGCAAGCGCCTGGCGAGCCCCATGGGCTTCGTGTGCGGCAAGCCCGGATCGGGCAAGAGCTTCTCGGTGAAGCGCGAGATAACCAACACCGTGCTCGCGCACCCCGAGGACGAGGTCGTGATCTTCGACCCGGCCGGCGAGTACGGCAACCTCGTCGGCGCGCTCGGCGGTGCGAACGTCGAGCTCGCCCCGGGATGCTCGGCGGTGCTCAACCCCCTCGACACCGCCGACGTCGCGGACCGCGCCGACGCCGCCAAGCTCGCGTACAAGACCGACGCGGTGCTCGCGCTCTCGAGCGCGCTCATGGCCGAGGGCCGCGAGGGCCTGCCGGAGCGCGACCGCTCGATCATCGCCCGCTGCGTCGGCGAGGCGTACCGGGAGTGCGCGAGGGACGGCCGCCTGCCCACGCTCGGCGACTTCCACGCGGCGCTGCTCGCTCAGCCCGAGCCCGAGGCCGCCGACATCGCGCTGCGCTACGAGCGCTACGTGAAGGGCGCGTTCTCCTTCTTCAACGGCCAGAGCAACGTGGCGCTCGACAACCGCATCACCAACATCGACATGCACGGCCTCGGCCAGAACATGCGCGTGTTCGGCATGATCACGGCGCTCGAGATGGTGCGCAACCGCGTGATGGTAACGCCGCCGCGCCCCAACTACACCTGGCTCTACATCGACGAGGTGCAGAGCCTCTTCGCGCACCCGACGGTGGTCGAGTACTTCGCCCGCCTGTGGCGCGAGGGGCGCAAGTTCGGCCTCATCTGCACCGGCATCAGCCAGAACACGAGCCACATGCTGGCCAACGCCGAGGCCCGCGACATGGTGCTCAACTCCGAGTTCTTCCTGCTGCACAAGCAGTCCACCGCCGACCTCGACGCATGGGCGGAGATGCTCCAGCTCTCCGCCACGGAGCGCGGCTACATCGGCGACGCCGTCAAGCCCGGCGAGGGCCTGCTCATCAGCGCCGGGATCCGCGTGCCCATCACCGACGACTTCCCGAAAGGCCCGCTCTACGACCTGTGGAACACCAAGCCCGCAGAGGTCGCCGAGCGCGAGATGCGCCGGGCGGCGCGAGAGGCGGAGGAATAGGAATGGCCGGCCCGAGCGAGGGCGGCGGGATGCTCGAGGTGGTCGGGGCGCAGCGCCGCGACGTGCTCACCGCGGGCGACGTCGCGGAGACCGAGCGCGACGCCCTGGGAAACGTCTCGGAGGGTGCCGGCCCGCTCGACGAGGCGGGAGGCCCCGCCGCAACGGCGAAGGGGCGCCCTTCCAGGCCCGACGCGCGAGAAGGCGGGCTCGGGGACAAATTGTCCCAACCAGCCGGCGACCGGCGCGCGGCGGCCGCGATGCGCTCGCGCGTCGATGCGGCGAAGCTGGCGATCGCCCGGGAGGCCGTCTCCCAGCTCGACGACTCGGAGGAGCTCGAGGGCGCCTCGGGCATGTACGACGCGGGGCGTGCGGCCAAGAAGGCCGCGGGAAGGCTGCGGCAGAGGAAGGCGAAGAAAGCAGCCCAAGGCAGCCGCAAGGCGGCGACCGCGCTCGGCGCCCCAAAGGGAGGCGCGCGCGGCCCCGAGGCAGCCGGCGCGACCGCCCCGGCCAAGCACCAGGCGGCCCAGGCGGCCGCGCAGGCGTCGGGCGAGGCGGC